>CALXDE010000124.1 GCA_944386965.1 uncultured Oscillospiraceae bacterium | reverse complement strand
GCGGCCAAGGAGGCCATGGAGGCCGTCATGGACGTGATCCGGGCCATCCGGGCGCGCCGTGCGGAGATGAACGTGCCCCCCTCCAAGAAGGCGGCCCTCACCCTGGTCACCAGCGCAGGGGACATCTTTAAGGCCGGCCAGGCCCACCTGAAGCGGCTGGCCTGGTGCTCCTCCGTCACCGTCCAGGGAGACGACCTGACGGATACCGCCGGGATGGTGTGCGACGTCACCCACATGGCCAAGGCCTACCTGCCCCTGGCCGAGCTGGTGGACATTGCCAAGGAAAAGGCCCGGCTCCAGAAGGACCTGGGCAAGAAGCAGGGGGAGCTCAAGGGCCTGGAGGCCAAGCTCTCCAACCCCGGCTTTTTGAACAAGGCCCCCGAGGCCGTGGTGGCCGGGGAGCGCGACCGGGCGGAGAAGCTCAGGGCCCTGATCGCCAAGCTGGAGGAACAGCTCAGCGCCATGGGCTGACAGACAAGATCAAGAGATCAGGATACAAAGAGGACTGGCGCCGAAGGGCGCCGGTCCTCTTTTTGCCTGGCGGCGGATGGGAGCCCGCCGGTCGCTCAAGATATGCCCTGGGGAAATGCTCATGTGCGGTAGAGCAACACAACAGCAATGACTGATGACAGCCAATATTATTTCTAAAAATAATTTTCAGCTTTCTATTGACTTTAATATTATTTATGATATTATAAATATAATTTAATTCAATAAGAAAGGAGAATTGATTTGGAGATAGATAAGATCCCTCAATGGATACTTGCATTAGAGCCAGAGGACGCAACCTTTCTAAAGAACTTTGTTTTGAGATCAGGTTCATTGAAAGAAATTGCACGTTTGTATGAAGTTTCTTATCCGACAGTCCGACTTAGACTGGATAAACTCATTCAAAAAATTGAATTGAGCGACCAAAAGGAGGAGGAACCATTTTCAGCATTTATCAAAGGATTAGCCGTTGACTCCAGGATCGATTTGGAAACAGCAAAGATCATCATCGAAAAATATAAACAGGAAAAGGAAAAACATCATGAATACAGCCATCACATTGATCATTGCGATCGTTGTCATCATACTTCATGTCTGGTTGTGCCGAAGAAGCCCTAAATTTTGGTATTTAGGCGGCGTGATCCCTCTTTTGTGGATCATATTACTTGTATTTCTATTTATCAACAGGAAAATCAGTTTGGGAGAAGATTGGAAAATGATCGTTTTTCCGACCCTCATTTTTTTCCTGTTTTGGTTCCAAGGACATCAGGCGGCAAAGAAAAAAGAAATTGAAAAAATGAAAGCAAAAGATATTCTATAAACAGCAAAGCCGGCCGGGCCGGCGGGCGGTGGCGATGACCGGCGCATAAGCGCCGCCGCCCCACCTGCCTTTGCAGATAGGAGATCAAGGGGCGGCAAAACTCCTGCCGCCGCCCCGCGCATTTCTGGAACGATCGACAGTGGGGATCTCCGGCCCCATGTGGTATGATAGACGGGACTATGACCTGAGAAGGGGGGGAGAAAAGATGGTGCGTGTATTGTTCGTGTGCCACGGCAACATCTGCCGCAGTCCCATGGCGGAATTCGCGATGAAGGACCTGGTGGCCAAAGCCGGGCTGGCTGGGCAGTTCCACATCTCCTCCGCCGCCACCAGCACGGAGGAGATCGGCAACCCCGTCTACCCGCCCGCCCGGCGGAAGCTTGCCGAGCACGGCATCAGCTGCGACGGCAAGACGGCCCGGCAGCTCCGGCGGGAGGACTACGGGAGGTACGACCTGCTCATCGGCATGGACCGGGCCAACATCCGCAACATGGGCCGCATCTGCGGCGGTGACCCGGATGGAAAGATCCACCTCCTGCTGGACTACGCCGGCCGCCGG
Source organism: uncultured Oscillospiraceae bacterium (assembly GCA_944386965.1). Next base: position 19,492 of record CALXDE010000124.1, on the reverse strand, counting down.
AAGGGGTCCCAGCGGGAGCCCAGCGAAGGGGGCCTGGGCCATTGCTTCGACGAGGTGGCTGACCCCTGGTACACCGGGGACTTCGACGCCACTTGGCGGGACGTGGAGGCGGGCTGCCGGGGGCTGCTGGAGACGCTGGCAGCGCAGGGACAGATATCCCGCTGAGCCGCTAAAATAGTCTGAGGGGGCCCGCCGTATGGCGGGCCCCCTCAGGCTGTTTTCAGGCTTCAGAAGCAGGCGATGTTGCTGTCGGTGCGGGACTCGGTGCCCCCCACCAGCACGCCGTTGTCCAGCCGGACGATCATCTGGCCCCGGCCGAAATTGGGGGTGGACAGGTCCACCCGGATCTGATGGCCCCGCTGCTGGAGCAGACGGGCCAGCTCCGGGTCGAAGCGGGTCTCCACCGTCACGGTGTTGTCCCGCATCCACTGCCACCGGGGGGCGTCCAGCGCCTGCTGGGGGTCCAGGTGGAAGTCCACATAGTTCATCACCACCTGGACATGGCCCTGGGGCTGCATATAGCCGCCCATGACCCCGAAGGGCCCCACGGGGGTGCCGTCGGCCTTCAGCAGGAAGCCGGGGATGATGGTGTGGTAGCTGCGCTTGCCGGGCTTCAGGCAGTTGGCGTCCCGGGGATCCAGGGAGAAGTCGTGCCCCCGATTCTGGAGGGATACCCCGGTGCCGGACACCACGATGCCCGAGCCGAAGCCCATGTAGTTGGACTGGATGTAGGACACCATGTTGCCCTCCCCGTCGGCACAGCACAGGTAGACTGTGCCGCTCTTGGGGGGGATATCGTGGGAGTAGACCTGGGCGGTGTCCCTCATCTGGGCCGCCCGCCGGGCGCCGTAGGCGGGGAGGAGGAGCCGGTGGTAGTCCAGCTCCATGTGGTCCGGGTCGGTAACATAGCGGAAGGCGTCGGCAAAGGCCATCTTCATGGCCTCCAGCTGCCGGTGATAGGTGTCCGCGCAGTCCTTTTCCGGGAAGGAGAACTCCTTGAGGATGTTCAGCGCCATCAGCGCCGCGATGCCCTGGCCGTTGGGGGGGATCTCACACACCCGGTAGCCCCGGTAGTCCACCCAGATGGGCTCCACCCACCGGGCCTGGTAGGCCGCCAGGTCCTCATACCGGAGGTAGCCGCCGAACTTCCGGCTGTCCGCGTCGATCTGCCGGGCGATGTCCCCGGTGTAGAAGGCGGCGGCGTCGGTCGCTCCGATGGCCTCCAGGGTGTCGGCGTGGTGGGGCAGCCGGATCAGGTCGCCGGCCTCATAGGGGCGGCCCTCCGGGGCGAAGGTGGCGTACCACTCGTCAAAGGCGGGCCCGGTGCAGGTCTGCTTGTATTTGGTGAAGGCCCGCTTCCACATGTCCGCCAGGTTGGGGGAGCAGGGGTAGCCCTCCCGGGCATAGGCCACCGCCGGGGCAAGGGCCTGGCTGAGGGGCAGGCGGCCGAATTTTGTGGACAGCTCCGCCCAGGCCATGGGCGCGCCGGGGACGGTGACCGGGGTCCAGCCGTAGACGGGCATCTTGCCCCCCTCGTCCTTCCCGTCGGCTAAGACCCGGTCGATGGAGGCGGCCATGGGGGCCGGGCCGCTGGAGTTCAGGCCGTACAGCCTCCCCTCCCTGGCCGACCACACCAGAGCGAAGGCGTCCGAGCCGATGCCGTTGGCGGTGGGCTCCACCACGGTGAGGGCCGCGGCGGCGGCCACGGCGGCGTCCATGGCATTGCCACCCCGCCGCAGGGCGTCCAGCCCGGCGGCGGCGGCCTGGGGGCTGGAGCAGTTCACCATCCCCCCCCGGGCGTAGATGGGGTAGCGCTGGGAGGGATAGCGCTGATAGGTGGGGTCAAAAGGGGTGTACATGGGGAAGAGCGCCTCCTTAAGTTTTGTTGTCGTACAGGTGGCAGGCCACGAAGTGGCCCGGGGCCTTTTCCACCACCGGCGGCTTCTCCTGGGCACAGATGTCCATGCACTTGGCGCAGCGGGTGTGGAAGGGGCAGCCCTTGGGGGGGTCCATGGCGCTGGGCACGTCGCCCTCCAGCACGGATTCGGTGGAGTGCTCCTGGCCGATCTTCAGCCGGGGCACAGCGGCCAGCAGGGACTCGGTGTAGGGGTGGAGGGGGTGGTGGAACAGCTCCTTGCTGTCCGCCAGCTCGCAGACATTGCCCAGATACATCACCAGGATGCGGTCGCAGAAGTGCTTGACCACGCCCAGGTCGTGGGTGATGAAGAAGTAGGTCAGATGCTTCTCCTCGCTCAGTTCCCCCAGGAGCTGGAGGATCTGGGCCTGGACCGACACGTCCAGGGCGGACACCGACTCGTCCAGCACGATGAACTTGGTGTCCAGGGCGATGGCCCGGGCGATGCCCACCCGCTGCTTTTGTCCGCCGGACAGGGCGTGGGGGTAAGAGCAGTAGTGCTCCCGCTTGAGGCCCACCTGCTCCAGCAGCTCCATCACCTTCTCCTTGCGCACGGCGGCGGGGTAGTCAGTGTTGATGACATAGACCTCCTCGATGGACTTGCCGATGGACTGCCGGGGGTCCAGGCTGGCGGCGGGGTCCTGGAAGATCATCTGCATCTCCCGGCGCATGCCCCGCATCTCTTCCCGGGTCAGCTTGCCCAGGTTGATGCCCGTCTCATAGTTGCGGTCCAGCTTGGCCTGGTATTCCGGGTCCAGGGTCCGCTCAGTGATGGGGAGGATGTCCTTGCCCCGGTAGGTGCGGAACGCCTCCAGGCGGTAGCCGCGGGAGGCCTCCACATGGCCGGCGGCCTGGCTGCGGGCCTCCTCCATCTTCTGGGCGAGGGCCTCGTCCGGCGCGCCGGACAGCCTGCTCTGCTCGTATTTCTTCTCCAGCTCCCGGAAGGCCTCGATGGCCGCGGAGGCGGCCGCCGTCTCCTTCTGGGCCTTGCTGAACAGCTCCTGGACCGCGGGCAGGTCCCTGCAGAGGATGAGGGAGCCCACAGTGCGCGACCCCTCCCGGAGCTGGCGAGAGGCGTCCTTGCGCAGCTCCTTGGAGCGGAACTCCAGCTCGCTCAGCCGCTTTTGGAGGCTGGCCTCCTTTTTCACCTCCTTGTCGGTGCCCAGGGCGGAGAGGGCGTCGATCTCCCGGCGCAGGGCCTCCGCCTTCCGATCCACCTCCAGGGACTTCTGGTAGAACTCGGTGGCCCTGCGCTGGTACTCCGGCAGCTTGGCCACCTCCTTGGCCAGGTACTTGGGGCACATCTCGTCCCGGGTGCGTCCGTAGTAGATGCAGGCCCCGCTGGTCTGGGGGTAGAGCTGGAGGATCACCCGGCCCAGGGTGGACTTGCCGCAGCCGGACTCGCCCACCACGCCGAACTTCTCCCCCTCGTAGATGGAAAACGTCACGTCCTCCAGGGCCTTGACGCTCACGCCGCGGCGGACGGGGAAATATTTTTTCAGCTTCTTGAGCTCCAGAAGCACCTTTCTCTCTTCGCTCATGTCCTGCGCTCCTCCTCCACTTTGTGGCAGCTTACGAAGTGGCCCGGCTCCACCTCCAGCTCTGCCGGGACCTGGGTGCGGCAGCGTTCGCTGGCATAGGGGCAGCGGGGGTGGAACCGGCAGCCGCCGATGTCCTCTGTGATATTGGGGAAGGTGCCGGGGATGGGCCGGATGTCATAGTCGTCCTCGTCCACGTTGGGGACCGCGTCCATCAGCCCGATGGTATAGGGGTGCATGGGGTGGGCGAAGATGGCCTCGATGCTCCCCTCCTCCACCTTGCGGCCGGAGTAGAGGATGATGACCCGGTCGGCGATCTCCGCCACCACCCCCAGGTCGTGGGTGATGAAGAGCACCCCGGTGCTCACGTCCTTTTTCAGCTTGTTGAGCAGCACCAGCACCTGCTTCTGGATGGTCACGTCCAGGGCGGTGGTGGGCTCGTCGGCGATGAGCAGGCTGGGCTGGACAGCCATGACCATGGCGATCATGATGCGCTGGCGCAGGCCGCCGGAGAGCTGGAAGGGATACTGCTTCATCCGGGCCTCCGGGTTGGCGATGCCCACCTTCTCCAGATAGGACAGCGCCGTCTGGTAGGCCTCCGCCTTGTTCATCCCCAGGTGGAGCCGCAGGCCCTCCGTCAGCTGGCGGCCGATGGTCAGCAAGGGGTTGAGGGCGGTCATGGGCTCCTGGAAGATCATCCCCATCTGCTTGCCCCGCAGGGCGTTGCGCGCTTTGTGGGGCAGGGTGGTGAGCTCCTGGCCATTGAGCTTGATGCTCCCGGAGACCACCCGGCCGTTGTTGGGCAGAAGGTCCATGATGGACAGGGTGGTGACGCTTTTGCCGCAGCCGGACTCGCCCACCATACACACTGTCTCGTTGGCGTGGATATCAAAGGATATGCCCCGAAGGACCTCATATTCCTGCTTCCCGATCCGGAAGGTGGTGACCAGATCCTTTACCTCGAGCACTTTTTCCATGGGAAGTTCCTCCCTCCTTGCTGTGTCCTAAGGTCCGCCCTCGCCTCCTGGCGAGGACAGACCTTAACATACAGCGCGGCAGTCGTCTGAAAAGGCCGGCCGGCCCCGGCGGGACGTGCCCGCCGGGGATGGGCCGGATAGGTGTCAGTTGGCGGCGTACTGGAAGTCGGAGATGTAGAAGGCGCCGCCGGCATCCAGGGTGATGTTGGTGTACTCACTGTTGTAGCAGAACAGGTTGGTGGAGTTGTAGATGGGCTGGACATAGGCCCCGTCCATCAGCAGGGCGTTGGCGGCCAGCAGGTTCTCCGTGCGCACCGCCATGTCCGAGGTGGTCTTGCTGGCGTCGATGTAGCTGTCCAGCAGGGCGGCGTCCTCGGCGGTCAGATACATGCGGTGCTGGCCGTTGACGGAGTGGAAGTTGGGCTCCATGAGCTCGGTGCCGTCCCGGGTGACGTTGGACCAGCCGTACACGGTGATGTCAAAGCGGTTCGCGGTCTGGCTCTCGGTGAGCCAGGCGGACCAGTCCAGGGTCTCGATGCGCACGTTGTTGAAGCCGGCGTCGGACAGGTTGGACTGGAAATACTCAGCCATCCGGGCATAGGTGGGGGTGGAGGCGGCCAGGAGGAGGATCTCCTCATCGGCCCAGCCGGGGTGGGCGTCCAGGATGGCCCTGGCCCCCTCGGGGTCGTAGGCGATGTTGTGGGTCTCGGCCTCGGGGTCGTATCCGGTGATGGTGGGGCCCAGGATGGAGTTGGCCACCTCGGCGTAGCCCTGCAGCATATACTCCACGAAGCCCTCCTTGTCGATGGCCTTGGCGATGGCGGTGCGGAAGTCCTTCTCCGCCATGATGGGGTTGGCGGAGGAGTCGGCCCGCATGCCCAGGTAGTAGATGGCGGCAGCCTCGGAGGTGGCCACAGTCAGGCTGGAGTTGTTTTCCACCCGGCTGAGCTGCTCCACGCTGATCTTGGGCATGAAGTCGGCCTCGCCGGTCTCCATCCGGGACACGGCGGTGGACTCGTCGGTGATGACGGTCATGGTGACGTCCTTGATGGCGGGCGCCTCCCCCCAGTAGCCGTCATACCGGGTGAGCACCACATTGGACCCGGACACGGAGGAGACGAACTGATAGGGGCCGGTGCCGCAGGGCTCCACCATCAGGTCCTGGTTCTGCTGGGCGGTGGGGGAGACGATGGCGGAGTTGGTGTGGGCCAGCTTGGCGGTGAACACGCCGTCCTCATAGAGCAGGTGGAACACGATGGTATACTCGTCGGGGCACTCCATGGTGTCGATGGAGCTGGCGATGGAGGCCCGGGCGGAGCCGAAGTCGGGGTCGCGGATCAGATCAAAGGTGTACATCACGGCCTCAGCGTTGAAGGGGGTGCCGTCCTGGAAGGTGACGCCCTCCCGCAGCTTGATGGTGACGGTCAGGCCGTCGTCAGAGTATTCGGGGAGGGACTCGGCCAGCAGGGGGACGTACTCCCCGGTCTCGGGATCGATGCGGTAGAGGGTCTCATAGATCTGGGCATTGATGTAGGTGGAGGCGGAGTCGTTGGTGCGCAGGGGGTCGAAGCCGGTGAAGGTGGCGGTCAGGGCGATGTTGAACATCCCGCCGTCGGCGCCCTGGGCGTCCGAGCTGGCGCCGCCGTCAGGGTCGGCGCTGGTGGGGGTGGTGGTGCCGCTGCAGCCGGCCAGCAGACTGGCGGCCAGGGCAAAGACTGCGGCGATACTCAAGAGCTTCTTCCAGGTTTTCATGTTCTCTCTCCTTACTTTGGATATCTATATGATGCCGTCTTTGGCAGACATATCAGTCTCTCAGGCTGGGGTCCAGGATGTCCCGGAGCTTGTCCCCCAGGATGTTGAAGCAGATCACCGTGATCATGACGGCGATGCCGGGGATGAAGATCAGGCTGGGCCGGTCCCAGAGGTACTGCTTGCCGGTGGAGATCATGTTGCCCCACTCCGGAATGGGGAGCGTGACGCCCATGCCCAGATAGCTCAGGGTGGAGATGGAGATGATAGAGGTGGCCATGCGCATGGTGGCGATGACGATGATCACCGGCAGGCAGTTTTTCAGGATGTGGACGAAGATGATGCGGGAGTCCTTGGCCCCCAGGGAGCGGGTGGCCAGGATATAGTCCTCCTCCTTGATCTGGAGCACCTTGCCCCGGACCATGCGGGCAAAGGAGGGGATGGACCAGATGCTGATGGCCACCGTGGCGTTGAAGGTGCTGTTGCCCAGCATGGCGATGATCAGCATGGCCAGCAGGATCCCCGGGAAGGTGAACAGCAGGTCCATCACCCGCATGATGGGGTTGTCCAGCCGTTTGTAGTAGCCGGCCAGCAGCCCGCAGATCACCCCCACCACCAGGCCCATCGCCGTGGACACGAAGCCCACCATCAGGGAGATCCGCCCGCCGTACAGCAGGCGGGAGAGGTTGTCCCGGCCGTAGTCGTCCGTGCCCAGCAGGTGGCCGGGGACATAGAGCTCGTTCTCGTCATAGTTGGGGTCGTTGGGGTCGGTCACCGCCGTCCACTGGGCCCAGAAGCCGGGCCGCAGGCGGATGGACGGGTCCTGGTCGTCATAGCCGTAGGGGGCGATGACCGGGGCCAGGGCCACCAGGATGACCTCCAGGATCAGGATGACGAAGCAGATGGTGGCCAGCTTGTTCTGCAGCAGCTTTTGGAAGGCGGCGCGGACCGGATGTCCGTGCTTGTTGTTTTCATCCATTGCAGTCCCCTCCTTATTCGTAGCTGATGCGCGGGTCGATCACGCAGTACAGGATGTCCACCACCAGGTTGATCAGGATGAACAGGGTGGCGATGACCAGCACGGTGCTCTGGACCACCGGGTAGTTGCGGTTGTTGATGGCCGAGATGAGGTAGGTGCCCACGCCGTTGATGACAAAGACCTGCTCGGTGATGATGGCGCCCCCCAGCAGGCCGCCGAAGCTGGTGCCGAACTGGGTCACCAGGGGGATGAGGGCGTTGCGCAGGGCGTGGATGCCGATGATGGTCTTCTGCTTGAGCCCCTTGCTCTTGGCGGTCCGGATGTAGTCGGACTGGAGCACGTCCAGCATGGCGGAGCGGCCGATGCGGGTGAAGCTGGCGATGGTGCCGGTGCTCAGGGCGATGGCCGGGAGGATGGCCTGCCGGAACCCGGTGGGCGTCCAGAAATAATGGGTCATGCCGCCGGTGGGAAGCAGCTCCAGCCGGACGGCGAAGATGTACATCAGGACCGTGCCCAGCAGGAAGTTGGGGATTGAGATGCCCACCAGGGAGAAGGTGGTCAGGACATTGTCGGTGAGCTTGTCCTTCTTCAGGGCGGTGATGATGCCGCAGGGGATGCCCACCAAAACGGCCAGGATCATACTGGCGCAGGCCAGGTTCAGCGTGTTGGGCAGCCGCACCAGGATCTCATCCAGGATGGGCTGGCGGGAGGTGTAGGAGGTGCCCAGGTCCAGGGTGAGCAGGTTGCGCAGATAGATCAGGTACTGGACCAGGAAGGGCCGGTCCAGCCCCAGGCTCACCCGCACCGCCTCGATGTCCTCAGTGGTGGCGCTGGGCCCGGCCACCATGGCCGCCGGGTCGCCGGGGGCGATGTAGAGGCTGGCGAACACGATGAAGCTCATGCCCAGCAGGAGCAGCAGCATCAGCAGGATCCGTTTGATGATATATCTTCGCATGGACGATGCCTCCTCAGATTTGGACCGACAAATGGGACTGCGGGGGTTCAGAAAAAATTCAGGATCATATGAAGAAATATAGGAGCTCTTGCGGGAAAAAGCAACACTTTATTTCAGTACATCGCAAAACTTCAGCGATTTCCATAAAAAACGACTTTGTTCGCCAGTGGCGGTTTGATGTTTTTGTAGGGAGGTCACTGCCGCAAGATCTTCAGGGCAGAGCCCAGGCCGGGGGCGGCGTGGGGGAAACGGGGGGCGGATGCCGGTGAGATCAGATGATGGAGAGATCAGATCCCGGGTGAAGTGCCGGGATGAGGAACGGCCCTCCCCGAGGGCTCGGGGGAGGGCCGTTTGACTGTGTGAGGGGCCGCGATCAGACGTCGGGGACCGGCTGTGCCGGGCACTGGCGGTAGAAGTCCCAGAAGGCACGCCCCGCCGCCGTGTCGCACCCCCCCTCGTTGCACACCAGGGCGATCCGGCTGTACAGTGTGGGCTCGTCGATCTCCGCGGCGGCCAGCCCGGCCTCCAGGGCGGGCTGGCGCATGGTGTCCGGCTCCATGGCCACCCCGAGGCCAGCCCGGGCCAGGGCCAGGCAGGTCCGGGCGCTGTCGTCCCGGGCGATGGACCGGGGCTGCAGCCCGTGCCGGTCGAAGGCGGACTGGATGATGGGCTCCCACCGGCGGTAGAGCACCAGGGGGCACTCGGCCAGCTGGGCCAGGGACAGCCTGCCCCCCTCCGGCGTCAGCGTCCAGTGGTCCGGATGCCAGATGGCCAGCATGGGCTGGGGGGGGAGCATCTGGGTGAGCAGCCCGCGGGAGGAGAAGGGAGTGCGCACCAATGCCAGGTCGAAGGCCCGGCGGCGCAGCTGCTCCAGCAGGGCATAGGTGTTGTCCTCATACAGGGCGAAGTCCACGCCGGGGTGCTGCTGCCCGAAGGGGGCGATCCACCGCTGGACCGCCATCTCGCTGACACTGCTCACCAGCCCCAGGTGCAGCGTGCCCCCCTGGGTGTTCCGGCAGTCGGCCACCGCCTGCACCACCCCCTGGGCCATGGCCAGCAGGGCGGAGCCCCGCTCATAGAACACCTTTCCCTCCGGCGTCAGCTCCAGGGGACGGCTGCTGCGCCGGAACAGCTCACAGCCCAGCTCCTGCTCCAGCAGCTGCATCTGCTTGCTCACCGGGGGCTGGGTCATGCCCAGCCTGTGGGCGGCCATGTTGATGCTGCCCTGCTCCACCACCTCGATGAAATAGCGGATCTGTTTCAAGTCCATGGTATCACCTTATATCTTTTTTATATAATGAATATTCTAATTCAATGAATTGCATTTATCAAGAGGGATGGTATAATAAAAAGCAAGAAACTTGCGAGGTGTTGCGCATGAAGGCAAAAAAGGGGCGCGGCCTGCTCCGGTACCTGGATGGGTTCTGGCGGCAGAGCATCCTGGCGCCGTTGTTCAAGCTGCTGGAGGCCCTGTTCGACCTGCTGGTCCCCCTGGTGGTGGCGGAGATCATCAACGTGGGCATCAACCAGGGGGACACGGGCTTTATCCTGCGCTGCTGCGGCCTGCTGGTACTGCTGGGAGTGGTGGGGCTGGCCTGCTCCATCACGGCCCAGTGGTTCGCGGCCCAGGCGGCCATTGCCTGCGCCACCTCCATGCGCCACACCCTCTACCAGCACATCCAGACCCTGGACTTCTCCCAGATGGACACGCTGGGAGGCAGCACCCTGATCACCCGCCTCACCAGCGACATCAACCAGGTGCAGAACGGGCTGAACATGGCGCTGCGCCTGTTCCTGCGCTCCCCCTTCATCGTGCTGGGCAGCGTGGTGATGGCCTTCACCATCGACACCCGGGCGGCGATGGTATTTGTGGCCACGGTGCCCCTGCTCAGCCTAATCGTCTTCGGCATCATGCGCCTGACCAGCCCCCGGTATAAAAAGACCCAGGGGCAGCTGGACCGGGTGCTGCGTCTGACCCGGGAGAACCTCACCGGCGTCCGGGTGGTCCGGGCCTTTGGACGGGAGGAGCAGGAGGAGCGGCAGTTCTATCAGGAGAACCAGCGCCTGACCCACATCCAGCTGGCGGTGGGCCGCCTTTCCGCGCTGATGAATCCCATGACCTATGTGGTGGTGAATCTGGCGGCGGTGGCGGTGCTGTACGTGGGCGGCCAGCAGGTGGAGGGCGGCGTCCTCCTCAGCGGCGATGTCTACGCCCTCATCAACTACATGAGCCAGATCCTGGTGGAGCTGGTGAAGCTGGCCAACACCATCGTCCTGGTATCCAAGGCCCTGGCCTGCACCAGCCGGATTCAGTCGGTGCTGGAGCTGGAGCCCCGGATGACCTTCCCGGAGCAGCCGGCCGAGCGCGCTGGCCAGGAGGCCCTGGGCTTTGAGAACGTGGCTCTCACCTACGCTGACGCCGACGGCGAGAGTCTCCAGGGCATCTCCTTCTCCATCCGCCGGGGACAGACCTTCGGCATTATCGGCGGCACCGGCAGCGGAAAGTCCAGCGTGGTGAACCTGATCCCCCGGTTTTACGACGCCACCCAGGGTCAGGTGCGTCTCTTCGGCCGTCCCATCCAGGACTATCCCCGGGAGCAGCTGCGGGCGGTGGTGGGCGTGGTGCCCCAGCGGGCCCAGCTCTTCTCCGGCACCATCCGCTCCAACCTCCTCTGGGGCAACGAAAACGCCACGGACGAGGAACTGTGGGCGGCCCTGGAGACGGCCCAGGCCGCGGACTTCGTCCGGCAGCGGCCCCTGGGCCTGGACGAGGCGGTGGAACAGGGCGGGCGGAATCTCTCCGGCGGCCAGCGCCAGCGCCTGACCATTGCCCGGGCCCTGGTGAAGAAGCCGGACATCCTGATTCTGGACGACAGTGCCAGCGCCCTGGATTTTGCCACCGACGCCGCCCTGCGCAAGGCCCTGAAGGCCCTGCCCGGGGATCTGACGGTGGTCATCGTCAGCCAGCGCACCTCCAGTCTCCAGCACGCCGATGAGATCCTGGTGCTGGAGGACGGCCATCAGGCGGGCCTTGGCAGCCATCAGCAGCTGCTGGAGCATTGCGAGGTATACCGGGAGATCTACGACAGCCAGTTCCAGAGAGGAGGCGAGTCCGCATGAGCGCGAAACAGAAGCAGAGAGCGGTCAACAAGGCTGTGGTGCTGCGGGTGCTGGGAAGCATCCGGCGCTACTGGGTATTTCTGGCCCTGAGCCTGGTGCTGGCGGCGGTGAGCGTGGGGACGCAGCTGCTGGTACCGGTGCTCACCGGCAACGCCATCGACGAGATGCTGGGGGCGGGCCAGGTGGACTTTCCGGCCCTGCTGGAGATTTTGAGCGCCATCGCCATCTCCGTGGGGATCACGGCGGTGGCCCAGTGGGGCATGAACGAGTGCAACAACCGCATGACCTTCTGTGTCAGCCGGGACCTGCGCAACGCGGCCATCCGCAAAATCCAGGTCCTGCCCCTCAAGTACCTGGACGCTCACCCCACCGGGGATCTGGTGAGCCGGGTCATCGCCGATGTGGACGTGTTCTCCGACGGCCTGCTCATGGGCTTTACCCAGCTGTTCAGCGGGGTGCTGACCATTCTGGGCACCCTGGCCTTCATGCTCTACCTCAACGTGCCCATCACCCTGGTGGTGGTGGTCATCACGCCCCTGAGCATCTTCACCGCCGCCTTCATCGCCACCCACAGCGAGAAGTACTTCCGCCGCCAGAGCGAGATCCGCGGCGAGCAGACAGCCCTGGTCAGCGAGATGATCGAGGGGCAGAAGGTGGTCCAGGCCTTCGGCCAGGAGCGAAACAACGTGGAGCGGTTCGACGAGATCAACGGCCGCCTCCAGCACGCCAGCCTCCGGGCCGTGTTCTACAGCAGTCTCACCAACCCCGTCACCCGCTTTGTCAACAGCATGGTCTACGCCGGGGTGGCCATCGCCGGGGCGGTGTTCGCGGTGAACGGCGCGATTACTGTGGGCAATCTCACCAGCTTCCTGGGGTACGCCAACCAGTACACCAAGCCCTTCAACGAGATCTCCGGTGTGGTGACGGAGCTGCAGAACGCCCTGACCTGCGCCGGGCGGCTCTTTGAGCTGCTGGACGAGGCGGAGGAGATCCCCGACGGCGCCGACGCCCTGGACCTCCCCGCCGAGGAGGTTTCCGGCGCGGTGGACCTGAGCCATGTCGCCTTCCGCTACGAGGCGGACCGGCCCCTCATCGAGGACTTCAACCTCCATGTGCGGCCCGGTCAGCACGTCGCTGTCGTGGGTCCCACAGGCTGCGGCAAGACCACCCTCATCAACCTCCTCATGCGCTTTTACGATGTGGACGGCGGCACCATCGCCGTCAGCGGCCGCGACATCCGCGCCCTGAAGCGCCACGCCCTGCGCCGGAGCTACGGCATGGTCCTCCAGGATACCTGGCTCAAGTCCGGCACCATCCGGGAGAATATCGCCTATGGCCGGCCGGACGCCACGGAGGAGGAGATCATCGCCGCGGCCAAGCGCGCCCATGCCCACAGCTTTATCAAGCGCCTGCCCGGCGGCTATGACAGCGTCGTCTCCGAGGACGGCGGGAATCTCAGCCAGGGCCAGAAGCAGCTGCTGTGCATCGCCCGGGTCATGCTCTATCTGCCCCCCATGCTGATCCTGGACGAGGCCACCAGCTCCATCGACACCCGCACGGAGCTGAAGATTCAGGACGCCTTCGGCCAGATGATGGCCGGGCGCACCAGCTTCATCGTGGCCCACCGGCTCTCCACCATCCGGGAGGCGGATGTGATTCTGGTGATGCGGGACGGCCGCATCGTCGAACAGGGCCGCCACGACGAGCTGATGGCCCAAAACGGGTTCTACGCCAAGCTCTACAACAGTCAGTTCGAGGGCGTGCAGATCTGAGAACGCCCTGAAACAGCAAAGGCCGCCAGGCGATCGCCTGGCGGCCTTTTTGTGTGGTTTTGCGAATGTCCGTTTTTATGCGCGGGCTGGAGAAACGCCGTTGGGGGGAGCGCGAGGGGGCGCAGCCCGCCTCGCGTGGGATCAAATGCCCCATAAATAAGCCATGTCGGGCATGGCTTATGGCCCGCGCGGCGGGAAAGTATCGGCGTTATTCGGCATAAGCCACGGAAAGTGGGTTATGCCGTGGCATACTCCCCGTCCCAGAGCACCTTTCGGAACTTCATGGGGTCGGTGTTGCCCTCGGTGGAGAACAGCAGCACCTGACTGAACCGGTCCAGCTCCAGATAGTCCCGCAGATCCCTGTACTGGTCCGTCTCCATCAGCGCGGCAATGAGGCCCATGCCCACGGCGCCGGATTCCCCGGAAATCACCGTGGGGTCCCCCTTCACCGGCACGCCCAGCATCCGCATGCCCCGGGCGCTGACCCAGTCCGGACAGGAGACAAAGGCGGAGACGTGGTTGCGCAGAATGTCCCAGGAGATGGTGTTGGGCTCTCCGCAGGCCAGCCCCGCCATGATGGTCTTCAGATCCCCCTCCACCTTCCGGGGCTGGCCGTCCCCGGCCAGGGCGCCCTGGTACAGGCAGTCCGCCGCCCGGGCCTCCATGACGATGAACTTGGGGGGCGCGGAGGGGAAGAGATTGGCAAAGTAGCCCACCACCGCCCCGGCCAGACTTCCCACGCCTGCCTGGACAAAGATGTGGGTGGGGCGGTTGATCTCCATCTGCCGCAGCTGTTCGGCGGCCTCGGCGGCCATGGTGCCGTATCCCTGCATGATCCAGGCGGGGATCTCCTCATACCCGGGCCAGGCGGTGTCCTGGACGATGACGCCGTGCTTGGTTTGGGCGGCCTCGGCGGCGGCCATGCGGACGCAGTCGTCGTAGTTCACGTCCTCGATGGTGACCTGGGCACCCTCCCTGGCGATGTTGTCGAAGCGGGCCTGGCTGGAGCCCTTGGGCATGTGGACCACGGCCTTCTGGCGCAGCTTGTTGGCGGCCCAGGCCACGCCCCGGCCGTGGTTGCCGTCGGTAGCGGTAAAGAAGGTAGCTTGTCCGAATTCCTGCTGCAGCTCCTCGCTGGTGAGGTAGTCGTAGGTCATCTCTGAGACATGCCGGCCCATCTGATGGGCGATGTACCGGGCCATGGCAAAGGAGCCCCCCAGGACCTTGAAGGCGTTGAGCCCGAAGCGGTAGGACTCATCCTTGACAAACAGGCCCCCCAGTCCCAGGTATTTGGCCATCCCGTCCAGCCGGGCCAGGGGGGTGACAGAGTACTGAGGAAAGCTGCTGTGGAAGAAGCGGGCCTTGGCCACGTTGTTCAGGGACATGATGGCGAGATTCTTGTCCTCGCTGGCGGGCATGTGGTTGTCCACCCAGCGGATGGATTCCTGCTTCATGGTTCCACTCCTCTCAAAATTTTTATGTATGACTAATTTTTTGTTTGAATCCGCCGATATCATATCACACCTGGAGCGGAAGTCAAGGGGGAAGCGGAGGAATTTTTCATTTACCGGGCAAGCCGGCGACTTTATGTATTGCGTCAGGGGGAAATCCTGGTATATACTAGAGACAATCTATCCAACAGGGAGGTATGTCCTATGCATGATTTTACCTACTACACCCCGACCAAGGTGGTCTTTGGCCGGGAGGCGGAGTCCCAGATCGGCGCCCTGGTCCGTGAGCAGGGCTGCAAAAAGGTGCTCATCCACTACGGCGGCGGCAGCGCCAAGCGCTCGGGGCTGCTGGACACGGTGGCCGCCTCGCTGGAGGCGGCGGGGGTCGCCTATGTCACTCTGGGCGGCGTGGTGCCCAACCCCCGGCTGAGCCTGGTGTACGAGGGCATCCGCCTGTGCAAGGCGGAGGGGGTGGACTTCATCCTGGCCGTGGGCGGCGGCAGCGTCATCGATTCCTCCAAGGCCATCGCCTATGGCCTGGCCAACGAGGGGGATGTGTGGGACATCTACTGCGGCAAGCGCGTGCCAACGGCATGCTTCCCGGTGGGGGCGGTGCTGACCATCGCCGCGGCGGGCAGCGAGATGAGCAACTCCTCCGTCATCACCAATGAGGAGGGCTGGAGCAAGCGGGGCTACAACAACGACATCTGCCGGCCCAAGTTTGCCGTGATGAACCCGGAGCGGACCATCACCCTGCCGGACTACCAGACCGCCAGCGGCTGCACGGACATCATGATGCACACCATGGAGCGCTATCTGGGCCACGACGACACCATGGAGCTCACCGACGCCCTGGCCGAGGGCCTGCTGCGCACGGTGATGAAGGACGCGGTGATTCTGCGGGATGATCCCAAGAATTATGACGCCCGGGCGGAGGTCATGTGGGCCAGCAGCCTCAGCCACAACGGCCTCACCGGCTGCGGCAGCGACGGGGGCGACTGGGCCACCCACCGCATGGAGCACGAGCTGGGCGGCATGTTCGACGTGGCCCACGGCGCGGGGCTGGCGGCCATCTGGGGCAGCTGGGCCCGGTATGTCTACCGGGAGCGCCCGGACCGCTTTGCCAAGCTGGCGGTGAACGTGCTGGGGGTGCGGCCCGCCGGAACGGATGAGGAGACTGCCCTGCTGGGCATCGCCGCCATGGAGGAATTCTTCCAATCCATCCGCATGCCCATCAATATCCACGATCTGGTGGGCGCCGAAATCACCGACGCGCAGCTGGAGGAGCTGGCGGACAAGTGCAGCGCCACCGCCAACGACAACCTGGGCAAGATGAAGGTGCTCCACCGGGCGGATATGCTGGCCATCTACACCGCCGCCCGCTGAGCGCCCATGGAGATCAAACCGGGGCGCTACCGCCACTTCAAGGGCGGGGAGTATGAGGTCATCGGCGTGGGCCGCCACTCGGAAACGCTGGAGGAGCTGGTGGTATACCGTGCTCTCTACGGGGAACAGGGGCTGTGGGTCCGGCCGGCGGCCATGTGGACCGAAATGGTGGAGCGGGACGGAAAACGTTTTCCGCGCTTCGCCTACATGGGGGAGTAGCGCGCCCCTCCCCAAAACAGAGGGGAGCGGACCGCTCCCGCGGACGGATTTCTCCGCGGGAGGGGTACAGCGCCTTCGGACGGCCCGCCCGAAGGCAGACAGGACTACTTTCCCTGCCGCCGCCATAGACTGATGTGGGGAGCGGCACAGGAAGCGGGCAGAAGAGGGGGGAGTGTTGCCATGGGGCGGCGCTCTCCCCCTTTGCTGTCTCCGCCCGGCCGGCATCCGGGAAGGAGAATGCTTTGTATGGAGAGAGCTGTGGAGATTGTCCAGGGCGTCAACACCGCGGTCGGTCAGGTGGTCTGGGGGCCGGTGATGCTGGCGCTCCTGGTGGGAACAGGCGCCTATTTCACCATCCGCACCGGGTGTGTGCAGGCCACCCGGTTTGGATACATCCTGCGGAAAACCGTGGGGTCCCTGCTGAAAAAGCCGGACAAAAGCCGGGGAGATTCCAAAAACCTCACCGCGTTCCAGGCGATGAGCACCGCCCTGGCCTCCACGGTGGGCACCGGCAACATCGCCGGCGTCACCGGCGCTATTTTCGCCGGCGGCCCCGGCGCGGTGTTCTGGATGTGGGTGGCGGCCTTTTTCGGCATGTCCACTAAGCTCTCGGAGATCGTCCTGGCGGTGAAGTACCGCCAGGTGGACCGGGACGGCCTCCACTACGGGGGGCCTATGTACTACATGGAGAAGGGGCTGGGGATGCGGTGGCTGGCGGTGGTATTTGCCCTGACCGCCGGCGCGGCCAGCTTTGGCATCGGCAATATTGCCCAAAGCGTGGAGATCGCCGGCTCCCTCAGGAGCCTCCTGGGCTGGAGCGGCCGCGCCTCGGGCGTTGTGCTGGCCGCGGTGGTGGCGGCGGTGATTCTGGGAGGCGCCAGGCGCATTGGCCGCCTGGCCGCCTGCCTCGTGCCCTTCATGGCGATCTTCTATGTTCTGGCGGGCGCTGCCATCATCGCCCTGCGCATCACGGACGTGCCGGCGGCCTTCGCCGCCATCTTCCGCGGCGCCTTCCGCTTTGAGGCCGTAGGCGGCGGCCTCTTTGGCTGCGGCATTCTGGCGGCCATGCGCAGCGGCTTCGCCCGGGGCGTGTTTTCCAACGAGGCGGGCCTGGGCTCGGCCCCCATGGCCCACGCCGCCGCCGAAACCCGGGACCCGGTGGAACAGGGGATGTGGGGCGTGTTCGAGGTGTTTGTGGACACCATCGTCATCTGCACCATCACCGCTATGGCGGTGCTCCTCTCCGGCGTGCTGAATACCCCGGGCGGCGTGGACGCCCTGGGCGGCAGCGGCGCGGCGGCCGCCGCCGCGTTCAACGCCATCCTCCCCGGTCAGCTGGGGGGCATCGTGCTCCAGATCAGCCTGCTGTTCTTTGCCCTGACCACCATCCTGGGCTGGAGCTACTACGGAGCGTGCTGCTGGGGCTATCTCACGGGCAACAACCCCGTGGTCCTCTTTCTCTACAAGGTGCTGTTCATTCTGGCCTGCGCGGTGGGGGCCGCCGGCAGCGGCCAGCTGATGTGGAGCATCTCCGACACCCTCAACGGGCTGATGGCCATTCCCAACCTCATCGCCCTGCTGCTCCTGAGCGGCACCGCCATTCGTCTCATCAGGGCGTACTTCCAGAATCCCCTGCACCGGTAAGTCAGTCCGGCACTCAACCAGGGGGGACGCCGAGAGAATTCTCTCGGCGTCCCCCCTGGTTTTTGCGGATAGGGGCGGGCACGGCAAGCCCTTCGGAGCGGTCTGCCCTCACCTCCTGGAGGATTGGTCCTCCGCGGTGAAGTCCCCGGACTTTCCGCCGCTCTTTTTCAAAAGGCGGACGGAGTCGATGACCATGTCCTTCTGCACGGCCTTGCACATGTCGTACACCGTGAGGGCCGCCACGGACACGGCGGTGAGGGCCTCCATTTCCACCCCGGTGGGGCCGGTGCACCGGACGGTGGCGGTGATTTCCACCGCCAGGTCCGCCTCGTTGAGGGCGAAGGACACCTCCACGCCCCGGAGCAGAATGGGGTGGCACATGGGGATCAGGTCCGGCGTCCGCTTGGCGCCCATGATGCCGCCGATCTGGGCTGTGCCCAGCACGTCCCCCTTTTTCATGCCGCCAGTCTGGATCAGGCGAAAGGTTTCCGCGTT
Organism: uncultured Oscillospiraceae bacterium; assembly: GCA_944386965.1. The sequence goes on along the minus strand of CALXDE010000124.1, from coordinate 1,292 downwards.
CACCAGCACCCGGCCGGCGGCGGTGGCGGCGCGGACCGTGTCGCCCTTGGCGGTGATGTCCACCATGTGCGCCCGGCCGCTCTCGTCAAAGTGGGTAAAGTCCTGCATGGTATTCCTCCAATCTTGTCTCCCGTTCCCGGCCTCAGGGGACCCGCTCTCCGGTCAGCCGGTCCAGGGTCAGCGTCTCCCCGGGGCCCAGGCGGAGAAACCACTCCGCCGGCCACGGGCCGGTGAGCAGCTGCCGCAGCCGCTGGTTGGAGGCGGGAAACCGCCGGTATGCCAGCCCCAGCAGCGCCGCGGTCTTCCGGACCTCGGCGTCCACCTGGTCCAGGTCATAGCACCCGTCGTCCAGCAGAGCCAGCTGGCGGTAGTTGCTGAACATCATGGCAAAGATCTCCTGCCCCTCCTCCTGGCCGTACTTTTCTGTTACATAGGCGTACTCCCCGAGCAGATTCCTCTCCCCACGCACCCAGGAGCGGGTGAGAAAATAGGTGCCGCCCTCCCGGGACAGCTCCGTCCGGCGCTGCCGGGAGCCCAGGAGAATCGTGATGCAGTCGTCGGAGCGTGGGAGGATCACCTCGAAGTCTCCGGAGCGGATGCCCGCGACGCTGTTGCCGCAGAACCCATAGGCCAGCAGCACCCGGTCATGCCCCGCCGACTGGTCCAGCGCGGCCTGGAGCTCCCGGCGCAGCCGCTCCGGATGGTTGTGCAGTCCGGCGTCCAGCCAGGTGACGGGATAGTGGCAGCCGGTTTCCGCCAGGGCGTCCTCCAGCTCATCTCGCAGCATGGAGCAGGCGATGACGCGGGTTTGATCCATGGGTGGTCCCCCCTTTCCCTGCCTCTCAGCATACAACAGAGCCGGTGGATTTGTCAATCCGCGTCCCGGAGAAGAAAAAGTCCCTCCTGCCTGAAGCAGGAGGGACTTCGCGGGACGGAAGGCGGAACTCAATCCAGTTCCAGCGCGCCGGTGTAGAGCTGGTAATAGGTCCCCTTGAGGGCCAGCAGTTCGTCGTGGGTGCCGCGCTCGATGATCCGGCCGTGGTCCAGCACCATGATGGCGTTGGAGTTGCGGACGGTGGAGAGCCGGTGGGCGATGACAAACACCGTGCGCCCGGTCATCAGGGCGTCCATGCCCCGCTGGACAATGGCCTCGGTGTGAGTATCAATGGAGCTGGTGGCCTCATCCATAATCATGACCGGGGGATCGGCCACAGCGGCCCGGGCGATGGCCAGCAGCTGGCGCTGGCCCTGGGACAGGTTGGCGCCGTTGCCGGTCAGCATGGTGTTGTAGC
>CALXDE010000123.1 GCA_944386965.1 uncultured Oscillospiraceae bacterium | reverse complement strand
TCGCGGCCTGGCTGGTGCTGATCGCCCTGGTGCTGCTGGTGGTGCCCATCCAGATGGGCCTGGAGCGGTGCTTCGACATGGCCTCCGCCGCCCTGGACCGCAGACGGGAGCGGAGAGCCCGCCGCAGGCGGCGGGCCGCGCCCCGGCAATCCCACCCCTCCCGCCGCCGCTGAGACCGTACCCGCATATATAAAAGCGGCCCGCCCGCAAGACAGGCCGAAAAAAACGAGCTCCCGGACCCCGGTCCGGGAGCTCGTTTTCACTTTTGCAGCAGGCGGACCATCTCCTCCGCCGGGTCGATCAGAGGCAGGTCCGTCCGGGCCGCCAGAGCCGCCTGAAAGTAGGGAAAGTGGGTACAGCCCAGCACCAGGGTCTCCGCGCCGCAGCCGGCGAACCAGGAGGCCAGCGCCGCCAGGTGGTGGCGCTCCACCAGCTCCTCCGGCGGGATGCCGGCCTCCACCGACTCCACAGCCGGCAGCAGACAGACCCCCAGCAGATCCAGCGCGGGATTGGCCTGCGTCAGCACCTGTTCGATGCCGGAGAGGCCCTGGGCGTTGGCGGCGATCACTGCCAGGGAGCGGTACCGGGGTGCCAGCTGCCGGTACACGTCCAGCGGCGTCACGATCACCATGCCGGTCTCAGCCGCCAGGGAACGGAAGTCCACGGACCCGGACAGGGAGTTGCAGTACACGAAGGCCTGGCGGCAGCCTTGGGCCATGGCTCCCTCCAGGATCTCCAGCACCCGCTGCTGCCGTGCCGCCTGGGGGGCATGCTGGAATGCCGTCTGGGCCCTGGGCTCGGCGGACAGAGGGAAGGCCATGCCCTGCAGGCCGCGGTCCGCCAGACAGTCCACCCCCATGCGGGTATCCACCGGCGTGCCGGCCAGAACGGCAATGGGTCCGGACATGACAGATCGCTCCTTTCTCGTTTATCCCAGTTTCCGGGGGAAGTTGCCGAATACCCGTGTGCCCTCCTGCACTGTGAGGAAGGCATGGGGGTCCACCGAGTGGACCATGTGGAGCAGCTCCTCGATCTCGTACTTGGAAAGGCAGACGCAAAGCACGTGGACATCGTCCTTGGTATAGGCGCCCACACCGGTCCAGTAGGTGACGCTGCGCCCCAGCTGCTTGATGATGAAGTCTGCCAGGACGTTCTCGTTCTCGCGGGTGAAGATCAGGGCCTGGACGGTGACATTCTGCTGGTGCATCCGGTCCAGCACGATGCTGGTGAGGAAGTTGTACACCACTGAATAGATGGCCACCTCCGGGTTGAAGATGATCAGGCAGATGCTGTAGAGCACCGCGTTGAACAGAATGGAGAACCGGCCCACGGAGACGTTGCTGCCCAGCTTTCCCAGGCACAGGCCCACCGCGTCCAGCCCGCCGCCGCTGCATCCGCAGGTGAGGACGATGCCGCCGCCCACGCCGTTGAGGATGCCCCCCAGGATGCAGGCCGTCAGGTAGTCGCTGACGATGGGCTGGGCGGGCACCGGGATCAGGCTGGCAAACACGGAGTAGGCCGCTGTGCATACGATGGTCCGCATGGCCAGGCCCCGGCCCAGCACCCGCCAGGCAAAGATCAGGATGGGGATATTGGTGATCAGGTACAGCACGCCGGCGATGTCAAATGTGCCGAAGTCCAGATGCAGATACGTCTGCAGCATGGTGCGGATCAGCTGGCACACGCCCAGGGTGCCGCCGGAGTACAGCCCCAGAGGGATGATGAACAGGTTGATGCCCGCCGCGGTGATCAGCTCGCCCACCACGGCGAGCGCCAGCCGCAGCGTGCGGTTGTGCAGGGTGTTGTACAGCATACGCAGGTCCTCCTGGGGAACGGGCCCCACCTGAAATTTTGACTGCTTGGCTCACATACAGATTATAAGGGGCCCGGCCGAAAACCACAAGAGGGAAACCGGGGAAAATTTACAGGCTGTAGCGCAGATAGCGGCGCAGCCGGTCCCGGGCCCGCTTGAGCGTGCGGGAGACCGTGGACTGGGTCACTCCCAGCCGCCTTGCGATCTGAGACATCTTCAGTCCCCGGTCATAGTAGAGGGCCACCATCTCCCGCTGCCGGGCGGTGAGCTCCCGCTCCCGGGCCCGGTGAAGATTCCGCCGCAGGCGGGAGAGCTGTTCGCTGTTGTCATCGGCGTTCTCCCGGCGCCACACCGCCATGTCGCCGATCCACTCGCTGCTGCGGCTGTCAAAGCGTGTATCTCTCATGTTTGTGATAGCTCCTGTCATAGTAATGGGCGGTGAGGACCGCCAGCTCCCGGGTCTCCTGCAGCAGAGGCGTCAGTTCTGTGATCCGCCGCTGCAAAGCATGGACCGTGTCCGGATCCTCCGCCAGCCGGACCGCCAGCCGCAGTTCCGAGATCCGCTGCCGGATGGCGGCGGCGCTGTCCTGATACCGGACAGACATCTCCAAAAGGGTCATCGGGCTGCCTCCCTTCCGCGGACCTGGCGGTAGGGCGCCAGCTCCGCCCGGGCAAAGTCCCCCAGACAGTCGCCGCAGATGCTCCCGCCGTTGCAGTACCAGTAGCCCTCGCCCTCTGTGATCTCCCTGCCGCAGAGAGAACAGACCAGGACCTGACCCAGGGGAATACGATCATATCTTTGCAAATACATGCTCCTCTCTCCTGTGTGATGGGGCGGCGGATGGACCGCCCGCCCGGCAGAATGAAAAAAACGGCGGAAAGCAGAAAATACCTGTTGACAAACCATGCGCCATCTGGTAAGATAAATTCTGCTGTTGGAACTGCTGGTGTAGCTCAGCTGGTAGAGCAGCTGATTTGTAATCAGCAGGTCGGGGGTTCGAATCCGTCCACCAGCTCCAAATTTCATATGGGGGAATTCCAGAGCGGTCAAATGGGGCAGACTGTAAA
>CALXDE010000122.1 GCA_944386965.1 uncultured Oscillospiraceae bacterium | reverse complement strand
CGGTCGAATATGGACAACTGCTGGCTTCCGTTGGCCCTGTATGACATCTTCCGCCACCACCCTGTTTTTATCTACATTATATCAAACCTGAAGTATTGTGTCACACCCCTTTTGACCTTAATGTCAGACATTGCTCCGCACATCCCCGCAGTAGATATAAAAGGCCGCGCCGGGCATGGTGACGGCCCGGAAAAACGAGTCCGCGTCAAAGTAGTAGTTGTCCAGGAACTTCTTCAGGGGCGACGGGTCGTCATCCCCCAGGCCGGGCTCCTCCCGGTCCAGGCAGATGGCAAACTCCATCCGATAGCGCCGGCCGTCCCAGGCGATGACCGTGTCCTTGAGAAAGTAGCTCTTTTTCAGCACCTGGTTGTAGCAGGTCCACTCCTGGAACCGCCCCTCCTCCAGCTCCCCGTTGTTGCAGAAGGGGCACCGCCCCTCCATCCCCTGGAGCAGCGCGTAGCAGGGCTTGCCCAGGTAGTCCCGCTCCTCCAGGCCAAAGGCCCTCCGGCCGTACCGGTTGAGGTAGACCAAGCCGCAGCTCTCCACGTCTGTCACGTAGACGACTTCATTCAAATTTTCAAAATATTCCCATGGAGGCGTCATATCGCTCTCCCCTTCTTTCCTGTCACGCCCCCGCCGGAGACGGGGACGGCCAGCGGCCCGCGGGGGCCCGCCCGCCGCGGACTCCCCGCGGCGGCTTCTCCATCCTGCCGGACGCGGGCGCGCCCGGCACGGCGTTTCCATTCTGTACCCTATCACAAAGCGGCTGTCTCCGCAAGCAAATCGGGATAAAATTTTTGTATTTTTTGTTCTTCCCCCGGTCCCGCCGCCGGGATGGTCTTGAACGTTCCGCCAAAGTATGATATGGTATTCTTATCCCATTTTACAATTTTTCCCGGGTCTTCCCCCGGTCACACGCGCCGCGGAGCCCATCCCTCCCCGGCGGAAAGGAGTCCTTCTTTTGAAATCTGCGCAATCCCGCCCCCCGCGCCGGCACCAGTGGTATCTGCTGGGCACGCTGATCGCCGTGGAGCTGCTGATATCCTTCTCCTTTTTGGGCTATATCCATATCGAACCCATCTCCATCACCGTCGCCTACATCCCTGTGCTGCTGGCCGGCGCCCTGGCCGGTCCGGCGGAGTCGGCGGCGGTGGGGGCGGTGTTCGGCCTGGCCAGCATGTGGAAGGCCTCCGCCAGCTATGTCATGGCCGCCGACCGGCTGTTCTCCCCGTTTATGAGCGGCAACCCGGCGGGCAGCCTGCTGCTCAGCGTGGGCAGCCGCTTCCTCTTCGGGCTGCTCATCGGTCTGCTGTACCTGCCGGCCCGCCGGTCCCGCCATCCGGCGGTGTGGCTGGGCGTCGTCTCCTTCTTCGGGCAGGCGATCCACTCCTTTATGGTCTACAGCACCATGGCCCTTGTCTTTCCGGAGGCGGGCCTCACCCCCCTCAACGCCACCCGCTCCCTCTGGGGCACGTCCGCCCTGGCCAACCCGCTGGCGGTGGTGGTCGTGCTGCTCCTCTGGCACCTGATGCACACCGGCCGCTGGCTGCGGTTCCAGGCGCAGATGGAAAAGGCCCGGGTCCTGCGCACCGGGGACCACTACCACATCCTCTCGGTGGTGGGCATGATCGTTCTGACGCTGTTCGCGGCGGTGGCGGTGACGATCTACTTCGTCCACCGCATCACCTATGTGTTCCAGGAGAAGGGCATCGTCCTGCCCGATGCCGCTTACGGCGACCTGGTACACCTGCAGATCCAGTTCCTGCTGGGCATCCTGTCCATGACGGCCCTGGTGATCCTGTTCCTGATCGTCAACCGCCGCTACACCACCTATATCAACGACGCGGCCCGGACGGACCCCCTCACCGGCGTGCTCTCCCGCAAGGCATTCTTCCAGGCCGGCGTGAAGGCGCTGGACGCCTGCCGCAGCCAGGAGGGCCTCATCGGCTACTTTATCATGCTGGACCTGGACCACTTCAAGGACATCAACGACCGCCACGGCCATCCCGAGGGGGACCGGGTGCTCCAGGAGCTGGGCGCCACGCTGCTGGAGGTCTTCCACCAGGACTGCCTCATCGGCCGCATCGGCGGGGACGAGTTTGCCGTGCTGCTCTACGCCGGCATCTCCCGGGAGGAGCTGGAGGTCCTGCTGCGCCGCCTGCTCACCCGGGTCGGACGGATCGAAATTGCCGGCCGGGCAGCTTCCTGCAGCGTGGGCGCTCTGCCGGTCACCGCCCGGCGCCCGGCGGAGGTCCTCTATCGGGAGGCGGACGCCCTGCTCTACGCCGCCAAGGAGCGGGGCCGGGGACAGTTCGTCATCGGCTCTCCGGACGGGGAGGGCTGAGCGCTCCCCGCCATTCTCTCACTCTGTATTTCCCTGGGGACATGGGGCCGGCGCCCCGTGCCCCTCTTTTTCCGCGCTTTTGTCCGGATGCCGCGCCCCCTCTCCCCCGCGGGACGGGGGCGTGCCGCCCTCCAGCCAGTACGCCCCCCACGCCTTTTTGAAGGCCGCCGCCGCGGTCCGGGGCAGGGTGAGACGGCTGCCGTCGTCCAGCAGGGCGCTCCTGGCCTCCACCCCCGCCACCCGCTGGAGGTTGAGGACAAAGCTGGCCCCGCACAGGCAAAACCGGCGGTCCGCCAGCAGCGGCGCCACCCCCTCCCGAAAGGAGGTCCGGATGGTCAGGGAGTCCACTGTCTCCCCGGCGCAGTAGTAGCGGATGCTCCGCCCCACCCGCTCCACATAGCGGATGTCCTCCAGGCGCAGATGCCGCGTTCCGCCCCGGGTGGACACGAGGACGCCCTGGCCGCGCCGCCGCCCGATCTGCTCCACCGCCTGGTCCAGCACCTGAAAGAGCTTCTCCCGCCGGACCGGCTTGAGCAGATAGAAGAAAGCCCGGACATCATAGCTGTCGGCGGCGTAGTCGTTGGAGACGGTGAGGTAGATGATCTCCCCCGCCCCGCCCATCTCCCGCAGCGCCCGGCCGGTCCGGATACCGTCCATCCCCGGCATCACAATATCCAGCAGGCACAGGTCAAAGCCCCCCTGCTTCTCCGCCGCCTCCAGCAGCTCCTGTCCGCTGGAGCAGGCCGTGATCCGCCCGGACAGCGCCGGGCGCTCCTCCAGATAGGACCGCACCAGCGACGCTGTCTCCCGCAGATCGCTCTCCCCGTCGTCGCACACCCCGATGCGCAGCATTTTCTCGCCCCCTGTCCGCCCTCAGGCGGAGACTGTACAATTTCTCGCAAAAACGCGCAAATTCTGCGCAGACCGCCCCAAAAGGCCACTGCGTCTAGTATAATCAAAATACAGATTTTTTGTGTGCTTGTCAACCCGGCCGCCGTGGGAAGGAGGAATTCTCAATGAAGGAAAAGCTGCTGGAATTTCTGCGAATCCCGCCGGAGGTCCGGTCCGTGTTCTGGCAGGACATCCTGCAGAAGAACCGACTGTCGCTGCTGGTGATCTGCGTGATGATCTTCGGCATGGAGCTGTTCAACATGGCGCGGGTGCTGTTTCTCAGCAGCGTCGGCCTGGGAACGCTGAACAACCGCATCTATTTCGGGCTGTACTTTTCCCTCTGGCTGGCCGCCGCGCTGTATCTGCTCCTGTCCTACTGGACGCGCCGTGCCCCGGCGCGAAAGCGCTGGGCCGTCCAGTATGGGGCGGTGCTCTTCTTCCTGCTCTGGCACGTGGTCTGCAACGCCTATGACCTGATACAAGGCCACTCCGCGGCCACCACCATCTATATCACGGCGGTGCTGGCCCTGGCGGTGTTCATCCAGATGCCCGGCCTGTTCAGCATCATCGCCTATGTCTCCGCCTATACCCTCTTTATGGCGCTGACCGCCCCCGTTCTGGACGAGGGGTCCAAGATCAACCTGACCTTCACCACCATCGTCTCCCTGGCCGTCTCCCTCACCACCTGCCGCCACACCGTGGTGATGACCGCCCAGCGCCAGGAGATCGATCAGATCAACCGCCAACTCCACACGCTGCTCCAGCGGGACCCCCTGACGGGGCTGCTGAACACGGCGGCCTTCTCCCACTGCGTGGAGCGCTGCCTGGCGGATGCCCCGGCGGAGGGGATGGCGACGCTGCTGATCATCGACCTGGACGACTTCAAATCCGTCAATGACCAGTACGGCCACCCCTGCGGCGACTATGTCCTCAAGGAGACGGCCCTGCGGCTGCAGGCGGTCTTTCCCGGCGCCGAGGGCATCGGCCGCATCGGCGGGGACGAGTTCGCCGTGGTGCTGCGGGAGACAGAGGAGGCCGCTGTGGAGCGGATGGGGCAGCAGCTGATCGAGGCGGTTTCCGCCATCACCTGGCAGCACCACCGCGTGGGGGCCGGCTGCAGCGTGGGCGGATGCCGTTTCCGCCGCTCCGACGTCACCTATGAACAGATCTATCACCAGGCCGATCAAACGCTCTACGAGGCCAAGGGCATGGGCAAGGGCCGCTGCCGCCTGCGCACCCTCTGAGCGCTCCCGCGCAAAGGAATCTTGAAACCCCGCGGAGGCGGGCGGCATCATGCCGCCCGCCTCTGTTCGCTTTCCTCCGGATCACCGGTCCAACAGCGCCATGAACTCCTTGCCGGTGATGGTTTCCTTCTCATAGAGATAGCCGGCGATCTTGTCCAGCTTCTCCCGGTTGTCCGAGAGAAGCCGGACGGCCTTCTCGTGCTGCCGCTTCACCAGGGCCACCACCTCCTCGTCGATCTTGGCCGCCGTCTCCGCCGAGCAGGCCAGGGAGGTGTCCCCGCCCAGATACTGGTTCTGCACCGTCTCCAGGGCCACCATGCCGAAGTCGTCACTCATGCCGTACCGGGTGATCATGGCCCGGGAGAGCTTGGTGGCCTGCTCGATGTCGTTGGCGGCGCCGGTGGAGGCGGAGTGAAACACCAGCTCCTCGGCAGCCCGGCCGCCGGTGAGGGTGGCGATCTTGTTCTCCAGCTCCGCCTGGGTCATGAGGTAGTGGTTGCCCTCCTCCTCCTGCATGGTGTAGCCCAGGGCGCCGGAGGTCCGGGGCACAATGGTGATCTTCTGCACCGGGGCGGAGTGGGTCTGCAGCGCCGCCACCAGGGCGTGGCCCACCTCGTGATAGGCCACCACCTTCTTCTCCTGGTCGGTGAGGATGGCGTTCTTCTTCTGATACCCGGCGATGACCACCTCGATGCTCTCCTCCAGGTCCGCCTGGGTGGCGAAGCGCCGCCCGTCCCGCACGGCCCGCAGGGCCGCCTCGTTGACGATGTTGGCCAGCTCCGCGCCCGACGCGCCGGAGGCCATCCGGGCGATCTTGCTGAAGTCCACGTCCTCGGCCACCTTGATCTTTTTGGCGTGGACCTTCAGGATGTCCTCCCGGCCCTTCAGGTCCGGCAGCTCCACCGGCACCCGCCGGTCAAACCGCCCCGGCCGGGTCAGAGCCGGGTCCAGGGACTCGGGCCGGTTGGTAGCGGCCAGGATGATGACGCCGGTGTTGCCCTCAAAGCCGTCCATCTCCGTGAGCAGCTGGTTGAGGGTCTGCTCCCGCTCGTCGTTGCCGCCGATCTGGCCGTCCCGCTTCTTGCCGATGGCATCGATCTCATCGATGAAGACGATGCAGGGGGCCTTCTCCTTGGCCTGCTTGAAGAGGTCCCGGACCTTGCTGGCGCCCATGCCCACGAACATCTCCACAAATTCCGAGCCGGACATGGAGAAGAAGGGGACATTGGCCTCGCCGGCCACGGCCTTGGCCAGCATAGTCTTGCCGGTGCCCGGAGGGCCCACCAGCAGCACGCCCTTGGGCATGCTGGCGCCGATCTCCTGGTACTTGCTGGGGTCGTGGAGGTATTCCACGATCTCCTTCAGGTTGTCCTTGGCCTCGTCCTCCCCGGCCACGTCGGCGAACTTGATGCCCTCAGAGGACTTGACATATACCTTGGCGTTGGACTTGCCGAAGGCCATGGCGTTGGGCCCGCCCATTTTATCCATCATCTTTCGGGACATGTACTGCCCCAGGGCCACGAAAATCACAATGGGGATCACCCAGCTGAGGATCTCCCCCAGAAGGGACGCCTGCTTCACCTCCACGCCGGTGGTGGACACCCCGGCGTCCAGCAGCTTCCGGGTCAGGTCGGGGTCCGGAAGCATGGCGGTCTTATAGAGCGCGGTGTTGTCCTTGTTGGTGAAGAGGATGCGGTTCTCCGCCTCCTGCACCTCCGCCGCGCCCACTTCTCCCTCCTTGACCATGGTGTCAAAGGTGTTGTAGTCCACGGTCTGAATCCGGGCCTGGGTCAGCAGCGGCATGGCCAGGAACTGGAACAGCAGGAGCAGCAGCATGGCGATGAGATAGTAATAGATCAGTGGTTTTTTGGGTGTCTTGACTTCATGCATGGGGAGGCCTCCTTTTGCGGCATGTTCTCCCAAACGACCGGAAATCGCTTCGTGAGGCGGCGGCTCCCCCTCCCGAGGACTCGGTGCCTTGGAATGTCTATGGTACACTGTATCTGGAAATTATGTCCATTTTTCGCATATCCTGTGAAGGATTTGTAAACGTTAGCACTCAGCTATTGACAGTGCTAATATTGGTGCTATCATGTAGTTGTTCTAAAAGAGAGGCGCAAAAAAGAGGTGCCTCCCCGCAGGGCAAGCAATAAGCGCTAAGAATGGAGGAATGACTTATGTTGCCCAGCATGTTTGGTGAGAATCTGTTTGATGACTTCTTTGACGGCTTTGAGAAGGATTTCTTTGGCAGCCGCAGTCCCCTGTACGGGAAGCGGGCCAAGAACCTGATGAAGACCGACGTGAAAGAGACAAAGGACTGCTATAAGGTGGCCATCGACCTGCCCGGCTTCAAGAAGGACGAGGTGAAGGTGGAGCTGAAAGACGGCTACCTCACCGTCAGCGCCGCCAAGGGCCTGGACAAGGACGAGGAGGACAAGGAGGGCCGCTACATCCGTCAGGAGCGCTACGCCGGCGCCTGCAGCCGCAGCTTCTATGTGGGCGATATCCGCCCCGAGGACATCAGCGGCAAGTTTGAGTTCGGCGTGCTGCGCCTGCGCATCCCCAAGGCCAGCGCCGCCCTGCCGGAGAACCAGCGCCGCATCGCCATCGAGTAAATCTCATACCAAGCGCCCCGGCGCGGCAGCTGCCGCGCCGGGGCGCTTTTTCTCCGCGGGCGGGACGCCCGCCTGCGGAGAAGTGTTTCAGGACAGCTCGAACATGCCGTTGTAGAGCTGATAGTAAATTCCCTTCTGCCGGAGCAGGTCCCGGTGGTCCCCCCGCTCCTGGATGATGCCGTGGTCCAGCACCATGATGGCGTTGGCGTTTCGCACCGTAGAGAGCCGGTGGGCGATGACGAACACCGTTCGTCCCTCCATCAGCGCGTCCATGCCCTTCTCGATGAGGGCCTCGGTGCGGGTGTCGATGGAGGAGGTGGCCTCGTCCAGGATCAGCACCGGCGGGTCCGCCACAGCGGCCCGGGCAATGGCCAGCAGCTGGCGCTGGCCCTGGGAGAGGTTGGCCCCGTCGCCGGTGACCATGGTGTCATAGCCCTTGGGCAGGCGGCGGATAAAGGAGTCGGCGTTGGCGATGCGGGCCGCCCGCTCCACCGCCTCCTGGGTGGCGTCCAGCTTGCCGAAGCGGATGTTGTCCGCCACAGTGCCGGTGAAGAGGTGGGTATCCTGGAGCACGATGCCCAGGGACCGGCGCAGGTCGTCCTTTTTGATGTCCCGCACGTCGATGCCGTCGTAGGTGATGGTCCCGCCGGTGACGTCGTAAAAGCGGTTGATGAGGTTGGTGATGGTGGTCTTGCCCGCGCCGGTGGACCCCACAAAGGCGATCTTCTGACCGGGCTTGGCGTACAGGGAGATGTCGTGAAGGATGGTCTGCCCCGGCTCATAGCCGAAGGTCACGTGGTCAAAGCGCACATCCCCCCGCAGGGGCACCAGGCTGCCGTCCGGCCGCTTCCAGGCCCAGCCGTCCCCCCGCTCGGGCTGCTCGGAGAGGGTGCCGTCGGCATTTTTGCGGACGTGGACCAGGGTGACCTCCCCCTCGTCCACCTCCGGCTTCTCCTCCATGGCCGCGAAGATCCGCTCCGCGCCGGCCAGGGCCGCCAGCAGGAAGTTCCCCTGCTGGGTGAACTGGTTGATGGGCATGGCGGCCTGGCGGACAAACACCAGATAGCTGGCCAGGCTCGCCACATCCGACCAGCCCCACAGCACCATGATCCCGCCCAGCACGGCGATCACCGCGTAGTTGATATAGGAGATGGTCACCACCGCCGGCACCATGGTGGCGGCATAGCCCTGGGCGCTGGCTCCGGCGGCGCGCAGGGCCTCGCTGCGCTCCACAAAGCCCTCCAGATTGCTCTGCTCGTGGTTGAAGACCTTCACCACCTTCTGGCCGGCCACCATCTCCTCGATATAGGCGTCCAGCTCTCCCAGATAGGCCTGCTGGTATTTGAAGTAGTGCTTGCTGCGCCTGCCGCTGTAGCGGATGTAGAGGAACATGGCCAGATACCCCAGCACCACGATCAGACTCAGCCGCCAGTTGAGGATGAACAGCAGCGTCAGCGTTCCCACCACCTGGATGAAGCTCTGGATGATCATGGCAAAGGAGTTGTTCATGGCGTCGGAGATGGTGTCCACGTCGTTGGTGAAGAGGCTCATGACATCGCCCTTGCGCTTGGTGTCAAAGTAGCGCAGGGGCAGGGTCTGCAGGTGCTGGAACAGGTCCCGGCGGATGTCGAAGAGGACCTTCTGGGCCGCCCGGACCATGATCTGGGTATACCCCAGGGTGGAGAGGGCGCCGGTGCCGTAGATGCAGGCCGTCAGGGTCACCATGGACACCAGGCCCGAGAGGCTGCCCTGGTCCATGATCTGCCGCACCACGGGCTTGATCATATAGGTGCCCAGGAGGTTCGCCATGGCGCTGACAGCGGCCAGGATTCCCACCAGGCCGATGAGCACCTTGTGCCGGCCCAGATAGGAGAGAAACGTCCCCAGGGTCTGGCGCAGGTTCTCCGGGCGCTTCCCCTCAGACGGCTTCGTCGTCATCGTTCCAGCCTCCCTTCATCTGGGTGTAGTAGATCTCCTGGTAGATCTCGTCGTACTCCAGCAGATCCTGGTGGGTGCCCACGGCGTGGATGCGCCCGTCGTCCAGAATGACGATCATATCCGCCTCCATCACCGACGTCACCCGCTGGGCAATGATGATCTTGGTCATATCCGGCAGGGCCGAGAGGGCGCGGCGGATCTTGGCCTCGGTGGCGGTGTCCACGGCGCTGGTGGAGTCGTCGAAAATCAGCACCTTGGGCTTCTTCAGCAGCGTCCGGGCGATGCACAGCCGCTGCTTCTGCCCGCCGGAGACGTTGACGCCCCCCTGACCCAGGTCTGTATCCAGTCCCTTGGGCATGCGGTGGAGAAACTCATCGGCGCAGGCGGCCTGGCAGGCCCGCCAGAGCGTCTCGTCGTCGGCCTCCGGGTCCCCCCACTTCAGGTTGTCCCGGATGGTGCCGGAGAAGAGCACGTTCTTCTGCAGCACAATGCCCACCGCGTCCCGCAGGGCCGCCAGATCGTAGTCCCGGACATCCCGGCCCCCCACCCGGACGGTGCCCTTCGTGGCGTCGTAGAGCCGGGGGATGAGCTGCACCAGGGTGCTCTTGGCGCTGCCGGTGCCGCCGATGACCCCCACCGTGGCCCCGGCGGGGATGTGGAGGTCCACATGGGACAGGGCCGGCTTCTCCGCCTCCCGGGCGTACTGGAAGGAGACGTCCTCGAAGTCGATCCGGCCGTCGGGCACCTCCCGCGCCGGCTCCGCCGCCTCCTTCAGCGCCGGCTCCTCCTCCAGCACCTCCCGGATGCGCCGGGCGCTGGCCAGGGAGCGGGTGAGCATCAAAAAGACGTTGGAAATCATCATCAGGGAGTTGATGACCTGCATCACATAGCTCAGGAAGCCCGTCAGCTCTCCCACAGACATCTCTCCGGCCAGGATGAGGCGCCCGCCAAACCACATGATGAGCACCGCCGTGGTGTACATCACCGTCTGAAAGGCCGGCTGGTTGAGTACCGCCCGGCGGAAGGTGCGGCGGCTGGCATCCATGAGCTCGCCGTTCACATCCGCGAACTGCTCGGCCTCAAATTCCCCCCGGACAAAGGCCTTGATGGCCCGGATGGCCGTCAGGCTCTCCTGGACAAAGGCGTTGACGTGGTCCACCGCCTTCTGCTGGCGGTGGTAGAGGCCGCCCAGCTTGTGGACGATGACGGCCAGCACCGCCCCCAGCACCGGGGCGCAGACCACAAACACCAGGGCCAGCCGCCGGTTGAGCAGAAAGGCCAGCCAGATCCCCAGCACCAGCATCATCGGTCCCCGGACCATGGGCCTCAGGCCGTTGTTCACCGCGTTCTGCATGACGGTGACGTCGGTGGTCATCCGGGTCACCAGGGAGGGGACGGAGAAGTGGTCCAGGTTGGAAAAGGAGAACGCCTGGAGCCGCTTGTACTCCGCCAGGCGGATCTCCGCCCCGAAGCGGTAGGCGGTCCGGGCGGCGAACCGGGCGTAGAGCAGTCCGGTGCCCAGGGCCACCAGGGCGCACAGGGCCATCTTCCCGCCCTGCCGCAGGATAAAGGGGACGTTGTGGTCCGGCACGCCGATGTCCACAATGTCCGTCATCAGCAGGGGAATCAGCATCTCCAGGGCGCTCTCCACCATCAGCAGCGCCACCGCCGCGATCAAATCCCTGCGGCAGGGCCGCAGATAGGACGCGACATATTTCAAATCACGCAATGCTTCTCTCTCCTTTCACAGCAGCCGGCCCCCCACGTTGCGGTAGGCCCGGGCCAGAAAATCCCGCAGCTGTTCCCGCTCCTGTGGGGAAAAGCCCCGCAGCATCGTCTCCTCCAGCTGCTGGTGCTGGCTGTCCCAGGCCGCGAAGGCCTCCCGGCCCTTCTCGGTCATCGTCACCTCCCCGACCCGCCGGTCGGTCTTGGAGGGGCGGCGAACCAGAAATCCGTCCCGCTCCATGCTGTCCAGCATCCGGCAGATGGCCGAGGGGTCCACCTCGCAGTAGTCCGCCAGCACCCGTTGGGAACAAGGCCCCCGGGCGGCCAGGCACCGCAGCACCTTGGGCTGTCCCGGCGAGAGGCCCAGCTTCCCCAGGTGGGGCCGCAGGTAGTTCTGTACCACGTGGGCCGTCCGGGACAGCAGGGTGTGAATCGCATACTCCACCGTGTCTCTCTCCCTTCCATGATAAGTCAATCATTGACATGTCTTTTATTGATATGTCAATTGTCAGCGTCCCCTATTATAGACCAAAAATCGCTCCCGTCAACTCCCTTTTGGAATTTTTTGAATTTCCGCTCCAAAAAGGTCCCGGCCCGGGCAGTGCCCGGGCCGGGACCTCTCAAACTGTGCACCCCACAGGCGGGAGACAGGGGGGCCGCTCCCCCGCCGCCGGAGCGGGCGTCCCGCTGTCTGTGCCAGCCGCGTCACTCCGCCCGCTTTCTCCATTTCAGGAGCAGGGCGGAGTTGGCGATCACCAGCACCGACCCGGCGTTGTGGACCAGGGCCCCCACCACCGGGTTCAGATTTCCCCACATGGCCAGAACAATGGCCACAAAGTTCAGGGCCATGGAGAAGGTCAGGTTGCACTTGATGGTGACCATCATCCGCCGGGCCAGGGAGAGCAGGTGGGGCAGCTCCCGGATGTCGTCGCTGACCAGGGCGATGTCCGCCGCGTCCACGGCGATGTCGCTGCCGATGTCCCCCATGGCGATGCCCACATGGGCCCGCTTCAGGGCCGGGGCGTCGTTGACGCCGTCGCCTACCATGCAGATCAGCCGGCCCTGCCTCTGGCTCTCGTCGATATAGGCCAGCTTGTCCTCCGGCAGGCAGTTGGCCCGGACCTCCCGGATGCCCAGCTCCCCGGCGATATGGGCCGCGGCCTGGCTGTGGTCCCCGGTGAGGAGCACCGGCGCCACGCCGGCCGTCCGGACCCGTCCGATCATGTCCGCGGCGCTCTCCCGCACCGTGTCCGCCAGGGCCAGCAGCCCCGCCAGCTTCCCGTCCATCCCCAGATAGATCAGGGTGCAGCCCTCCGAGAGATACCGCTCCGCCGCCGCTTCCGCCTCCGGCGGGACGGGGATGCCCTGCTCAGCCAGGAGCTCCCGGTTGCCCGCGGCGATCCGGACGCCCTCCACCGTGGCCAGTACGCCCCGGCCCGGCAGCATCTGGAAGTCCTCCGCCGCCCCCACAGCGCCGCCAGCCTCCCGGCAGCCCTCTACCACCGCCTTCCCCAGGGGGTGCTCCGAGCGCGCCTCCGCCCCGGCGGCCAGGGAGAGGATCTCCGCCTCCGCCGTCTCCGGCAAAAAGCTCTCCACCCCCACCAGCCGGGGCTTGCCGTAGGTCAGGGTGCCGGTCTTGTCAAAGGCGATCCGGGACACGGCGGCCAGCCGCTCCAGGGCGTCCCCCTCCCGGACCAGGAAGCCGTGGCGGGTGGCGTTGCCGATGGCGGCCATGATGGCCGTGGGGGTGGCCAGCACCAGGGCGCAGGGGCAGAACACCACCAAAATGGTCACCGAGCGGATGATCTCGTGGGTGATCAGATAGGTCCCCGCCGCCGCGGCCAGGGCGATCACCACCACCCAGGTGGCCCACCGGTCCGCCAGACCCACGATCTTGGCCTTGCCGGCGTCGGCAGAGGCCACCAGGCGGATCATGCGCTGGATGGAGCTGTCCTCCCCCACCTTCACCGCCTCCATGTCAAAGGCGCCGAACTGGTTCACCGTGCCGCTGAACACCTCGTCCCCGGGCCCCTTGTCCACGG
>CALXDE010000121.1 GCA_944386965.1 uncultured Oscillospiraceae bacterium | reverse complement strand
GCATTACCTCCAAATTTCAGATGAGCGGACGTTTCATCCGCATGGTTTACAAAGATGGCTGTCCCCCCACGATCCAGACTGTTTTTCCGAGGACACGCGCCTGAAGAAAAACACTTTGACCTGTGCGCCTTGGGCGCACGCACCAGTCCGCAAACTGGTGGGGGGAATCCAAAGGGGGATGTGCTCCCTTTTTTATCCGTTTTTCCGAGGACATGCGCCTCGGAAAAACACTTTGACCCAGCCGCCCGGGGCGGCGTCACCAGTGACCGACGTCACTGGTGGTGGGGGCGTCCGGAGCAGGACATGCGCCTGCGGAGGACACCGCTGCCCCTGGCCGCAGTCGGCCAGGGCCGCCTTTGCCGTGCAAAGGCGAGGGGGGTACCGGAGCCGTTGTGCCGCTCGGCGCGGCGGCTCCGGATCTAGGGGGGACTGGTCCCCCCTGGAAAGAATTACTCCACGATGGCGATGATATCGCCCAGCCGGACGATGACATACTCCTCGTCCTCGATCTTCACGGTAGAGCCGGAGTACTTCTCGGTGATGACCTTGTCGCCGGGCTTGACGGTCATGACCACGTCCTTGCCGTCCACCTTGCCGCCGGGGCCCACGGAGATAACCTCAGCCACAGAGGGCTTCTCCTTCGCGGAAGCGGTCAGGATGATGCCGCCCTTGGTGGTTTCCTCCGCCTCCATCATCTTCAGCACCACACGGTCTGCCAAAGGGGTGAGTTTCATAGTCGCATTCCTCCAAAATCTATTTTTATTTTCTGATAAACTTTCCAGCAGCGTTAGCACTCAAAATATCCGAGTGCTAACGCTGCCCTTATAATACCCCGTCTGTTCCATTTTGTAAAGAGGATTTTGGAGAAAATTTTCTGCTTTTACAATTTGTTCACAAAGTACCGGCGTCCCGGGCGGTGGCATTGGGATCACAGCCGGCGGGACCGAAAAAATTGACCTTTTTCGCGCTGAGGGTCAGCGTCACGTCGTGGGAATACAGACTCTCCCCGTCCAGGCAGGTGACGATCCGCTCCTCGGACTGGATGCGGACCCGCTTCGCCCGGACCACCCGGGCAATGTCCGGAAACTTCCAGCATTCCCCGGCGGAGTAGGCCGGGAACAGCCGGGCAAAGGTCACCTTCCCCACCGTCCGCACCAGGATCGTCTCCAGCACCCCATCGTCCATCCTCGCCCGGGGCACCGGGGTGGAGCCGCCGCCGTAGTGCCGGCCGTTGCACACGGAAACCAGGGCGAAGCTGCCGGTGATCACCTCGTCGTCCAGGGTCACCGTCCACCGGTGGCCGATGTCGTGAAAGAGAAAATTGACCGCCACCGAGGCCAGATAGCTGCCCCGCCCTCCCAGCAGGGGCCTTCCGCTGTAGCGGTGGACACTGTCGGCGATTTGGGCGTCGATGCCGGAGCAGGCGATGGTCAGGGCAATCCTGCCGTTGCAGTCGATGGCGTCCAGGGGAAACGCCGGGCCGTTCCACAGCGCCTCCACATTCCGGAAGCGTCCGGCCATCTCCGGGCCAAAGTTTTTCAAAAAATCGTTGCCTGTCCCCACCGGGACGCAGGTCATGGCGGCGTTGGGAAATCCCAGGATGCCGTTGGCCACCTCATTGACCGTGCCGTCCCCGCCGCAGGCGTAAAAGCGCAGGTCCTCCCCGCTCTCAGCCAGGGCACGGCTGGTTTCCATGGCGTGGCCGGGGCGGCGGGTCAGGATGCACTGGAAATCGACGCCATGCCGCTCCTGAAGGGTCCTGGCCTGCCCCATGATCCGGGGCGTGCTGTCCCGCCCGCCGGCTATGGGATTGATGATGAAGATATGGCGCACCGCATCCCTCTCCTTCGCTGCTCCCGTGTCCCTGCTCCCTTACCGGCGCTGGAAGAAATACAGGTCGCACTTGAGCATCCCGTTATAGAGCTTTCTCTTTTTCTCCGCTTTGCGGCCGAAGAACTTCTCAAACTCCGGGTGGCTGGTGAGCACCAGCACCCGCCACTTCTCCGGGATCTCCCGATAGACCTTTCCAAAGGCGCGGTAAAGCGCCTCCGCCTCCTGCTTTTCCAGCAGCCGCTCACCGTAGGGCGGATTGGTCACCACCTGACCGTACTCCCCGACGCAGCGGAGATTGGCCGCGTCGGCCCGCTCAATGCGGACACAGTCCTCCACCCCGGCCTTCCGGGCGTTGTCCCGGGCAATGGCGACGGCTTTGGGATCGATGTCACCGCCCCAGATATCGTAGCGCCCGTGGAACTCCTTGTCCTCCGCCTCCTGCGCCGCGTCCATCCAGGCGGAGGCGGGGACGACAGGCCACCTCTGGGCGTCGAACCGCCGGTCCAGGCCTGGGGCCCGGTTTTTGGCGATGAGGGCCGCCTCAATGGGGATGGTGCCGCTGCCGCAGAAGGGGTCCCGGAAGGGGTCCTTTCCCCGGTACCGGCTGAGAACCACCATGGCCGCGGCCAGAGTCTCCCGCAGGGGGGCCTCCACGCCCACCGCCCGGTAGCCCCGCTTGTGGAGGCCCGGCCCTGTGGTATCCAGATACAGGGACAGCTCGTCGCTGTGGAGGGCGAACTGGATCTGGTACTTCTCCCCTGTCTCCGGCAGGGTCACCAGGCCGTACTTCTCCCCCAGGCGCGCGGCCGCCGCCTTTTTCACCATGGCCTGACAGGCGGGGACGGAGTGGAGCTGGGAATTCAGGCTGTGCCCCTTCACAGGGAACTGCCCGTCAGCGGGGATATAGTCCTCCCAGGGGACCGCCTTGACGCAGTCAAACAGCTCCTCAAAGGTCCGCGCCGTATACCGTCCCAGGAGTACCAGCACCCGTTCGCCGCAGCGCAGGTTGATGTTCAGCCGGGCCAGATCTCCCAGGCTCCCCTGGCACAGCACCCGCCCGGTTTCCACCCGGACCTCCTCCAGACCCAGTTTTCTGATCTCATCCCCCACCAGGCCCTCCAGGCCGAAGAGGCAGGGCACCGCAAATGTGGGCATAATCCTTCTCCTTACCAATTTTTTACTGACTTTTTTCAGTATAGCCGAGAAGACGGAAAATTGCAATGGCCGCCGGAGGCGCCCACAGCCATTTCGGTGGAAAATAACAGTGGTGTTTTCTCCGGCGCTATGGTAGAATACAAATAGTCTCAGGAAAGGAGGCACCCCTGTGGGACCCATGTACTTCTGGCTGGCCGCCTGCGTCGTCTTTGGGGTGGCGGAGGCCGCCACGGTAAGTCTCACCTCCATCTGGTTTGCCGTTGGAGCGCTGGCGGCGCTGATCGCCTCCGCTCTGGGCGCCCCGCTCTGGCTCCAGGTGACCATTTTTATCCTGGCCAGCGCCCTGTCTCTGGCCCTGACCCGGCCTCTGGCAAAAAGGCTGCTGAAAAAGCGCCCCGTCCCCACCAATACCGACCGGGTCCTGGGAAAGACCTGCGAGGTCACGGAGGACATTGACAACCTCGCCGGAACCGGCGCGGTGTATGTGGACGGCAAGACCTGGACTGCCCGCAGCCTGGGCGGCGAGCCCATCCCCGCCGGCACACTGGTGCGGGCTCAGGCGGTGGAGGGCGTCAAGCTCATGGTGACGGAAGCGGCCGCGTGCCCCTCCGCCGCGCCATCCGGCCTGCCGCGGTAAAAGCGGATATTCCATTTTGTATTGTGCTGTGTAAGGAGGAAATGCTATGCCCATCAATCTGACGTTCCTGCCCATTCTCATCGTCGTCATTCTGCTGCTGATCGTCGCCGTGCGCTGCATCTATGTGGTGCAGCAGTCCCGTGCCTTTGTGGTGGAGCGCCTGGGGGCCTTCTCCGCCGTGTGGCAGGTGGGGCTCCACTTTAAGATCCCCTTCATCGAGCGGGTGGTCAAGCGGGTGAGCCTGAAGGAGCAGGTGGTGGACTTCGCCCCCCAGCCTGTCATCACCAAGGACAACGTGACCATGCAGATCGACACGGTGATCTATCTCCAGATCACCGACCCCAAGCTCTACACCTACGGCGTGGAGCACCCCATGAGCGCCATCGAGAACCTGACGGCCACCACCCTGCGCAACATCATCGGCGATCTGGAGCTGGATCAGGCTCTCACCAGCCGGGATCACATCAACACCAAGATGCGCTCCATCCTGGACGAGGCCACGGACCCCTGGGGCATCAAGGTCAACCGCGTGGAGCTCAAGAGCATCATCCCGCCCCGGGAGATTCAGGACGCCATGGAGAAACAGATGAAGGCCGAGCGGGAGCGCCGGGAGGCCATCCTCCAGGCTGAGGGGCAGAAGCAGTCCCAGATCCTGGTGGCCGAGGGCGAAAAGCAGTCCGTCATTCTCAAGGCCGACGCCGCCAAGCAGGCCAAGATCATGGCCGCCGAGGCGGACAAGACCGCCCGCATCATGGCCGCCGAGGCGGAGGCGGAGGCCATTCTCAAGGTCCAGCAGGCCACCGCCGACGCCATCAAATTCCTCAACGAGGCCGACCCCGGCGACGGGGTGATCAAGCTCCGGGCGCTGGAGGCCTTCAAGGCCGCTGCCGACGGCAAGGCCACCAAGATCATCATTCCCAGCGAGATCCAGTCCCTGGCGGGGCTGGCCGCCTCGGCCAAAACGGTGTTCGACACCGAGGACCCCGCCGCGCCAAAATCCTGACCTGCCCCAGCCGCCGCCCGCATGGGCGGCGGTTTTTTCCTCTCTGGCGGGTTCGCGCCCTTTTCTCCTTCGAATTTTCCCGGCGCAACGGCTTGTTGCGTGACTTTTTCTCTCCGGTCCGGTACAATGGAGCCATCCCAAGGGAAGGAGCATCCCCATGAACAAATTTGCCGAAAACCTCAGGGAGCGCCGCACCGCCCTGGGGCTGACCCAGGAGGCGCTGGCGGAGAAAGTCCATGTCACCCGCCAGGCCGTCAGCAACTGGGAGAATGGAAAGACCCAGCCGGACCTGGAGACGCTGGCTCTGCTCTCCTGGGCGCTGGAGGCGGATGTGTCCGCCCTGCTGGGGGGCGACACTCCGCCCCGGAGCCGGGGGAACTTCCGCCGGGCGGTGTGGTTTGTCCTGGCGCTGCTGGGGGCCGCGCTGGTCTATCACCTCCCCCTCCCGTATCTGGCGGAGTGGTACCAGCGCACCTGCATCATGTGGCCCTACCAGCTCTATCTCCTGCTGCTGCGCCCCCTGCTCTGGACGCTGGGGGGCTGGACGCTCATCGCCGCGCTCTATGCCTGGCCCGGCATCCCGCCCATGGCCGGACGGCCCCGGCGCGTCCTGTTCTGGTGCGGCCTCGCGTGGTGCCTCGTATGGCTCCTCCTCCCCCTGCTGGGGTTTGTGCTGTCCTCTCTCCCCATTCACCTCTCGCTGGTCTGGATTCTCCGTGCCCCCTGGATTCACCTGCCTGGGGCCGCCGCCATGGCCCTGGGCGCGCTGAAAAACCGGTAAAGCTTTTCCCTTCTTTCCGCCCGGATGCGGCAAGCCGCCGTACCCGGGCCTTTTTGTGGAAATATACCTGCCGGGCGGGCGGCCTTTCTGGAGATTTCGGCCATACTGGGGGTTGCAATTTGGGGGAAAAGCGGACATAATGGTACTAAATCAACTGCCGTTTTCCGACACATTCCGCGGCACTGGACGAAAGAGAGGATGATCACCATGCACGAACTGCAAGAGCGCATCCGTCGGGAGGGAAAGGTCCTTCCGGGCAACATCATCAAGGTGGATGGGTTTCTCAACCACCGGGTGGACACCAAATTGATGGAGCACATCGCCGAGGAATTCCAGAAGTACTTTGACACCAGCGACATCACCATGGTCCTCACCGCCGAGGCCAGCGGCATCGCCCTGGCCACCGTGTGCGCCCAGAAGTTCGGCGTGCCCATGGTCTTTGCTAAGAAGGCCAAGAGCGACAACATCGAGGGCGGCCTCTACCAGAGCGAGATCTTCTCCTACACCTACAAGAAGAAGATGACCCTGATCGTGTCCAAGGAGTGGCTGGG
>CALXDE010000120.1 GCA_944386965.1 uncultured Oscillospiraceae bacterium | reverse complement strand
GCGAGGCGCCCATCACCTTCACCCAGGCGGTGCTGGGCGGGGAGATGGAGATCCCCACCATCGACGGCAAGGTCAAGTACGACATCCCCGAGGGGACCCAGACCGGCACCACCTTCCGCCTGCGGGGGAAGGGCATCCCCAACCTGAACGGGCGGGGCCGGGGGGACCAGTACGTCACGGTCTATATCGAGACGCCCCGGAACCTGAACCGGGAGCAGAAGGAGGCCCTGAAGAAGTTCAGCCAGTCCCTGGGGGAGCACAACTACGAGCAGCGCAAGAATTTCTTCTCCAAATTCAAGAGATAAACCGAGCGAGGAAACACCCATGTATCCAATCGACTACCACCTTCACTCCGACTGTTCCGGGGACGGCACCGCCTCCATGGCGGACATGGCCGCCGCGGCGGTGGGCGCGGGACTGGGAGAGATCTGCTTTACCGATCACCTGGACGTGGTCCTCCCCGGGGAGGCGCCTGCCCCCTTTGACCCGGCGGGGCTGGCCGCCGCGCACCGCCTGGCGGTGGAGCGCTGGGGGGAGCGCGTCACCATCCGTCTGGGACTGGAGCTGGGGGAGATGGTGGCGGACTTTGCCGAGGCCGACCGCCTGCTGGCCCTGGCGCCGCCCGTGGACTTTGTCATCGGCTCCCGGCACCTGATGAACCGGCGCTTTGGCTGCCTGCGGGGTTTCACCCAGGTGGACCGGGTGGCCGGGCGCTGGGACGAGGTGATCGAGGACTACCTGACGGAGCTGCTGGCCCATGTGAAGTGGGGCCATTTCTCCGTGGTGGGCCATCTGACCCTGCCCCTGCGCTACGCGGTGGAGCGGCACGGGATGGACGTGTCCTTCGCCGGCCACATGGACAGCGTGGAGCAGGTGCTCCGGGCGGTGGTGGAGCGGGGGATCGGCATTGAATGCAACACCAACCGGGGCCACATGCCCCTGCCGGGAGAGGAGA
The DNA here is from genome assembly GCA_944386965.1 of uncultured Oscillospiraceae bacterium. The sequence goes on along the minus strand of CALXDE010000120.1, from coordinate 4,985 downwards.
TTTTGCGGATGTACCGGCGGCTGGGCGGGGAGATCATCACCCTGGGCAGCGACGCCCACCGCCCAGGACACGTGGGCCTGGGCATCCGGGAGGGGATGGAGCTGCTGCGCGCGTGCGGCTTTGCCTATGTCTGTACCTATGAGAAGATGAAGCCCATCTTCCATAAGTTATAAAAACGACGAAAAGAGAGGACGATACCATGAAAATTTCCATCGGAAGCGACCACGGCGGATATGCCCTCAAGCAGGAACTCATCGCCTATCTCCAGGAGCAGGGTCACGAGGTGAAGGATTTCGGCTGCCACGACACCAGCAGCTGCGACTACCCCGACTTCGGCGAGGCGGCCGCCCGGGCGGTGGCCAGCGGGGAGTGTGAGCGGGGCATCGTGGTGTGCACCACCGGCATCGGTATCTCCATCTCCGCCAACAAGGTCAAGGGCATCCGCTGCGCCCTGTGCAGCGAACCCTACAGCGCGGAGATGACCCGCCGCCACAACGACGCCAACATGCTGGCCATGGGCGCGGGATTCACCGGTGCCATGATGGCCAAGCGCATCGTGGACGTGTTCCTGTCCACTCAGTTCGAGGGCGGCCGGCACCAGCGCCGGGTGGACAAGATCGCGGCCATCGAGAACAAGTAAGGGCGGAGGCTTTGCTCCCGGCGGGGCGGCCGCCCTCGTCCGCCGCGGATGCGGCGTACAAGGTCCCGGTATGGCCGGGACCTTGCCGCAGGGCGGATTCAGTCCGCCCGAGGATGTGAAATAAGACGGGGCCCCCGCAGCCCGGAGGGATGCGGGGAGGGGCCGGCACCAGCGCCGGGTGGACAAGATCGCGGCCATCGAGGAGAAGTAAGCTGTCAGCGGCCTCCGGCGGGGGAGCGCGAGGGGGCAGAGCCCGCCTTGCGTGGGATCGAATGCCCCGCGCGGCGAGCGGCCCGCGCAGCGGGGACTTTCAGGCCGGTTGGCCTGAAAGTAACGGCATTTTTAGATGCGTACAAGGTCCCGGCCATGCCGGGACCTTGCCGCAGGGCGGATGGACGAAGCACGCAGAGAGGAGGCGGGCCATGGCGGTCAGAGGCTATCAGAATTATCACGGAAAGAAGAACGGCAGGCGAACGCTGCTGGTGATCCTCCTGATTTTGGTGCTGGCGCTTTGCGCCGGCTACCTGGTGCTCCAGAACTACATCGTCTACAACTCCGACGGAAGCGTCACGCTGGACCTGCCCTTTTTCCGGGACGAGGAGGAGGTCGGCGCTCCGGCCTCCGGGGAGCGGCCGCCCCTTGAGATCGTCCGGTCCGGGGATTCTTCCGCCCCGGCGGCGTTTTCTGTGACGGAGCAGTCCCTCCACGACCTCTGGGCGGATGAGACGCCGGGACCGGACCCGGGCTGCCAGGGACTGGTGGTGGAGGTGAAGGATGCGACGGGCGTCTTCTACTACCAGTCGGACTGGGCGGCGGAGGGGGCCGCGGACGCGGGGGCGGTGAGCCGCTCCGGGGTGGCGGACCTGCTCTCCGGGGACCGGGACTGGACCGCGGTGGCCGCCATCCACTGCGGCCGGGATGACGGCTACGCCATGGCCGATATGGAGGGGGCCGGCATCTGCCAGACCACCGGCTACATCTGGTTCGGCGTGGACAACGCCCACTATCTGGACTTCTCCAAGCCGGGCGCCCGGACGTATCTCTGCGGCGTGGCGGCGGAGTGCCGGGATATGGGGTTTGACGAGGTGCTCCTGCGGGACCTGGCCTATCCCACCCAGGGCAACCTGGAGAAAATCGACTACAGCGGCATGGCGCTGTCCAAGGCGGAGGCCCTGGAGGCCCTTGTCCGGGACATGCGGGAGACGCTGGGGGAGGACACGCTGCTGTCCCTGGAGCTGCCGGCGGCGGAGGCGCTCTCCGGCGGCGACGGGGAGGGGAGCGGCGTGGAGCTCTCCCGGCTCCTTCCTCTAGTGGACCGGCTGTACCTGACCGGCGCGGCGGAGGAGGAGCGGGGGGCGCTGGAGGCCGCGGCTGCCTCGGCTCTGGGCGGGGAGGTCCCGGCGGACTTCCTGGTTTGGGAGGAGCGCTGACGCGCCTGCCCCGGCGAGAGGACAACGGAAATGGAGACGGCGCGGGTATCCCTGTGGATACCCGCGCCGTGTTTTGTTAAGCGCAAGATTTCATTAAAATACGGGGGGATTGCCCAAATGGTTTGTGTAAATTGTGAAAAATTTGGCAGAGACGCAGAATTTGCTTGTTGGAAAAGATTGTGCGTGATATAATTCCCTCAACTGGAGACAAGAAATTTTGGATGATTTGACGGAGATCGGGCGGGAGGGCCTGCCCGGCAGATTTTGGGAACAAAAGGCGGTGAGAACATGTCACTGGAAGCCATCACAACGATCCGCGCCGTGGAGGAGGAGATGGACCAGACCCGGGCCCAGGCTCGGCTCCAGGCCCAGAAGTGTCTGGCCGACGCGGAGCGCTCCGGACAGGAGCTGCTGGAGGAGGGCCGGCGCGCCTCGGCGGAAAAGACCGCGGGGGTGATGCGCGCGGCCGAGGAGCGGGGCGCGGCGCGCCGGCAGGAGATCCTGGCGGCGGCGCAGGAGGACTGCCAGGCCCTGGCCCGTCTGGCTGAGACGAATATGGCCCAGGCGGTGCAGATGATTGTGGAAAGGGTGGTAGATGGGTAATGGCCATTGTCAAGATGAAGCGCGTCCGGCTCATTGCCCTGGCCCGGGATCGGGACGAACTGCTCTCCTCGCTGCTCCACGCCGGCTGCGTGGAGGTCAGCGAGCCCTCCCAGACGCTGGCGGAGGGGCCGGATTTCCTCCAGCGGGAGCGGGCCGCGGTGGCCCAGGCCAAAGACACCCAGGAGGAGCTGAAGGCGGCCGTCAAGGAGCTCAACCGCCGCGCGCCCCAGAAGGGCGGCCTCTTTACCCCCCGGGACACCATGAGCGAGGGGGCCCTTCTGGACCAGGCGGCCCTGGAGCGGGCGCTGGAGCTGGCTCGGGAGATCAACGGGCACGCCAAGGCCATCGGCGCCATGAGCGCCCGGGCGGCCCGCCTGGAGGCGGACCGGCTGGCTCTGGAGCCCTGGCGGGCCTATGACGCGCCGCTGGAGGAGAAGGGGACCCGGACGGTTTCCGTCCTGCTGGGCACCGTGCCCGGCGCGGTGGATTTCCCCGCCATGGCCGGCGCGGTGGAGGAGGCTGCCGGGGCGGCGGAGGTGCGTCTGCTCTCCACCGGGCGGCAGCAGCACTGTCTGGAGATCCTCTGCCACAAGAGCTGCGAGGCGGCGGCCCTGGAGGCGCTGCGAAGCTATGGCTTCAGCTTTGCCCAGATGAAGGAGCTCACCGGTACGGTGGAGGAGAACCTCCAGCGCATCCAGGGGGAGATCCGGGAGACACAGGAGCAGCGCCAGCGGGAGCTGGAGGCCATCCAGACGCTGGGACAGCGCCGGCGGGAGCTGCAGATCGCCCAGGACCGGATCGCCCAGGTGGTGGCCACGGAGAGCGCCAAGGAGCGGCTGATCAACGCCGGGCCGGTGCTGTATCTGGACGGGTGGGTCCCGGCGGAAAAGACCGGAAAGCTGGAGGCGGCCCTGGGGCGGTTTGACTGCGCCTGGGAGCTGGCCGACCCGGACCCGGAGGAGTACGACAAGGTGCCGGTGGCGCTGAAAAACGGGAAGCTTACCCGGTGCATGAACATGGTCACGGAGATGTACGCCCTGCCGGTGTACGGAACCGTGGACCCCAACCCGCTGATGGCGCCGTTCTTCATCCTGTTTTACGGCATCATGATGGCGGACATGGGCTATGGGATTCTGATGGTCCTGGGGGCCATCTTTATGATCAGGAAGATGCGGGCCAGGGACGGCATGCGGAATTTCGCCGAGCTGCTGTTCTACTGCGGCATCAGCACCTTTGTCATGGGCGCCATCACCGGCGGATTCTTCGGGGACTTTTTGACCCAGCTCATCGGCATCATCAGCCCGGGCACGGAGTTCGCCCTGCCCGCCCTCTTCACCCCCATGAACGACACCATCGCCATTCTGGGCGGGTCCCTGGTGCTGGGCTTTATCCAGATCATCACCGGACAGATCGTCAGCTTCGTGGAGAAGGTCCGGAACGGCCACCTGATGGACGGCGTCTGGGACGAGGGCACCTGGTGGGTGCTGTACCTGGCGGTGATTTTGATGGCGCTGGGCGTGGGCAACATCGGCGGCTATCCGGTGGTGCTGATCCTGGGCATCGTGATGCTGGCGGTGGGCTCCACCCGCAACGCCAAGGGGTTTGGGAAGATCGGCTCCTTTGTGGGCGCGGTGTACAACGGCGTCACCGGCATCTTCAGCGACGTGATGTCCTATGCCCGGCTCATGGCCCTGATGCTCTCGGGCAGCATCATCGCCAGCGTGTTCAACACCCTGGGCGGCATCACGGGGAATGTGTTCTTTTTCCTGATCATCTCCATGCTGGGCAACACCCTGAACTTCGCGCTGAACCTCTTGGGGTGCTATGTCCATGACCTGCGCCTGCAGTGCCTGGAGTTTTTCGGGAAGTTCTATCAGGACGGCGGAAAGCCCTTCCGCCCCCTGGCCATTCATACAAAATACGTCGATATCAAGGAGGAAAACTGACATGTTGGCAGAATTCGTCAATCAATTCGGAGGCGTTGGCCTGGCATTTTTGGGCGCGGGCCTGGCCGCGGGCATGTGCTGCGTGGGCTCCGCCCGGGGCACCGGCATCGCCGGCGAGGCGGCCACGGGGCTGCTGAGCGAGAACCCGGAGCACTTCTCCAAGTGCCTGATCCTGCAGGTGATCCCCGGTACCCAGGGCCTGTACGGCCTGGTGACCTGGTTCTTCGCCCTGTTCACCATCGGGGTGTTCTCCGGCGGCATCCAGGAGCTGAGCATCACCCAGGGCCTCACCGTTCTGGTGGCCTGCCTGCCCTGCGCCATGGGCGGCTACCGCTCCGCCATCTACCAGGGCCGGGTGGCCGCGGC
>CALXDE010000119.1 GCA_944386965.1 uncultured Oscillospiraceae bacterium | reverse complement strand
GCAAAAATTTCCGCCCTGGGCTTACCTGCCCCTGTGCTTCTGCTCCCTCCTTGGGAACGCCCTGTGGTTTCAGTGGATGTACGCCGACCACACCTACCGCCGCTGGACGGCCATCTCCCTGGCCCTGCTTCTGGGGTGGAGCCTGGTCCTCACGGGCATCGCCGCCCTGCTGCCCCGGCTGGGCAAGCGCCTCTACATGGGCCTGCTGGCCGCGGCCTTCTTCACCCTCACCATTGTCCACGGGGTGTACTACAACATGTTCCGCAAGTTCTTCTCCTTCGCGGACATGGCCTTCGCCGGGGACGGGTTCGCCTTCCTGGACAGCTCCTATCTGGTGATCCGGAAGCTGGCCGTCCTCCTGGGGCTTTTCTGCCTGGGGCTCATGGTCCTGGCCATCCTTCTGGTGCCCGGGGAGAGGGAACCGCGCCGCTTCCGGCTCCTGGCGGGCTGCGGACCCCTGGCCCTGGGCGCCCTGGGGATCGCCGCGGTGTGTCTGGTGTTCTTCCGGGGCTCGGACACCATGATCTGGGACATGGGCTCCGACCCGGCCAGCGTGTATGAGAACTTTACCGACACCCGCTCCTCCCTGAGCCTTTTAGGGCTCTACCACTACACCTTCCGGGACGTGCAGCTGACCTTGTTCCCCGGGGGCGGGAGCCTGACGGAGGAGGAGAGGGAGGAGGTGGAGGACTTCACCGCCCGCCGGGGCCACGAGAGCAACGCCATGTCCGGCGTCCTGGCGGGGAAGAACCTGATCCTCATCCAGCTGGAGGCCATCGACACCTGGATGGTGGACTATATGCCGAATCTGAAGGCGGTGAAGGAGCAGAGCCTGGTGTTTTCCAACCACTACACCCCCGCCTACATCACCGCGGGCACCTTCAACACCGAGTTCATTGTCAACGCCGGCCTCCTGCCCGGCTCTGCCGGCACCTCCACCAGCGTCTACACCCGCAACGACTTCCCCAATTCCCTGGCCCATCTCTTCCGGGAGCAGGGGTACACGGCGGAGTCCTTCCACGGCAGCGAGGGGGAGGTGTACAACCGGGAGCAGATCCACCTGAACCTGGGGTATGAGGCCTACCACAGCGGCAGCGACATGGGCATGGAGAACTACACCATGGACAGCGATCTCATGGCCGCCTTTGACGAGATGACCGACGACGCCCCCTTCTTCACCTTTGTCATCACCTACTCCGGCCACGGCCCCTACAGCGACGACAATCCCATCTACCTGGCCCACGCCGACGAGGCGAAGGCCCAGGCCGCGCGCACCGACGGACACTATGTCCACGCCGTGGCCCACGCCAAGGAGACGGACGCCTTCGTCGGGGCGCTGATGGACGCCCTGGAGGCGGGGGGCCTGCTGGAAAACACGGTGGTGGCCTTCTACGCCGACCACTACAACTACTACATGCTGGACGACGGCCTCAACATGGACATCAAGGGCGTGGACAGCCTGAATCTCCTCCAGCACACGGACTTCTTCCTCTACTCGGAGGACCTGGAGCCGGAGACGGTGGAGAAGTACACCTCCAGCGTCGACGTGCTGCCCACCCTGGCCAACCTCTTCGGCCTGGAGGCGGACTACACCCTCCTCACCGGGGACGACGCCTTCTCCCGGGACGGGGGCTATGTGTTCTTCAACGACAACACCTGGGTCGGGACCGACGCGGACGTGAGCGGGGAGATCCTGGAGCGCCGGCGGGTCAGCGAGCTGCTCCTCACGGGGAACTGGTGGGGCGAATAGCGCGTCAATGGAAAATAAGAGGACCGGGCCAAAGGGCCCGGTCCTCTCTCTTTCGGATGGGGAAGCGGGGGCGGGTTTTCCCCAGGGGATGGAAAACCTCACCGCCCGGCGAAGAAGGCGCGGATCTCCGCCTCGCTGGCGGCGGCGCTCCCCTGGACGAAGTCGCTCTTGCCGCCGCCCCGGCCGCTCAGGGCGGCGTTCAGGTCCTTTGTCAGCGGCCTGAGGTCCCCGCCGTGCTGGCCCACGGCGTACTTCCAGGACCCGTCCGCCCCGGCGAACACGGCGCACCGCCCGCCGCACGTCTCCAGCACCACCGCGCAGAGTTTCCGCACCGACTCGCTGGACATCTCCCCCTCCAGAAGGAGCACGTCCCCGGCGCCGGCGAGGGCCTGGGCCTTTTGGGCGAAGGACTCCTCCTCCAGGGCCGTGAGGCGCCCCCGGAGGGCGTAGAGCTCCCGCTGCGCCCGCTCCACCGCGGCGGCGGTGTCCAGGGCCTTGGCGCTGAGGAGGTGGGAGATCCTCGTGTTCTGCTCCTGCACCGCCGCGCAGTACCGGAGGGCCCGGCCCCCGGCGGCCATCTCGATGCGCGCCCCGTCCCGGAACTTCTGGCAGGTCAGGAGCTTGATGAGCCCCACCTGTCCGGCGGAGCGGACGTGGGTGCCGCAGCAGGCGCAGCAGTCCGCCCCGGGAAAGGTCACCAGCCGCACCACCCCGGGGATGAACTTCTTGCTGCGGTAGTGAGCCTGTTCCAGGGCCTCCCCGCTGAGAAAGGCGATCTCCGCGGCCCGGTCCTCCCAGAGATAGGCGTTGACCTCCCCCTCGATGGCCGGCAGGTCCTCCGGCGGGATGGGGAAATTGAAGTCAATGGTCACAAGGTCATGGCCCATGTGGAAGCCCACGTTGTCGCAGCCGTACCGCTGGCAGAGGAAGCCGCTGACGATGTGCTCGCCGCTGTGCTGCTGCATGTGGTCAAAGCGCCTCTCCCAGTCGATGGCGCCGGTGACCTCCGCCCCAACGCTGAGGGGGCGGCTGCACAGGTGGCGGATGACCCCGTCCCGCTCCCGCACGTCCAGGACCTCCGCCTCCCCCAGCGCGCCGGTGTCCGCCGGCTGTCCGCCCCCCTCGGGGTAGAAGGCGGTGCGGTCCAGGACCACGGCGAAGCGGTCCTTTTCCGCCTCACAGGCGAGGACGGCGGCGGTGAAGGTCTTTTGAAAGGGATCGCTGTAATAGAGCTTTTCCGTCATGGAAGGGCCTCCTTTGTCTGATCGGTTGTTTGCGGGGGCCGGCGCGTCACCCGATGAGCCCCAGGTCGTATTTCCAGCCCAGGACCCGCTCCACTGCCTGGTCGATCATGGCCTTGCTGATGGTGCCCTCGGCCACGGCCTCGAGCACCAGGGGGATCTGGGCGCGGTAGTCGGTGGTGACCACCATGTCGTTGCCCGCCAGCACCGCCAGCACCGCCACGGAGCCATCCTGGGCGTAGGCCTCCACCGCGTCCATGGCCAAATCGTCGGTGAGGGCCACGCCGGTGAAGCCCAGCTCCTCCCGGAGCAGGCGGTGGACCTCCGGCGACAGGGAGGCGGGGAGGTCGCCGTCCATGCAGTTGACGATGTTGTGGCTCACCAGGACGCTGTCCGCCCCGGCGGCGATGCCCGCGGCAAAGGGCACAAGGTCGCTCGTCTCAAAGGACTCCATGCTCCGCTCGTCCACGGAGATGCCCGTGTGGGTGTCCACGTTGCTGCCGTAGCCGGGGAAGTGCTTGAGGACGCTGCCGATGCCGGCGGCGTCCATCCGCTCCACCACGGCGGTGACATACTCCGCCGTGGCGGCGGCGTCCTGGCCGAAGGCCCGGGCGTTGATGAAGTCATTCGGGTCGGTGGACACGTCCGCCACCGGGGCGAAGTTCACATTGATGCCGTAGGAGAGGAGCAGATCGCTCTTCCTCTCCGCGTCGGAGCGGATGGCGTCCAGGCCCCCCTGGGCATAGAGGCGCTGGGGGGAGGAGAACTTCCCCTCCGGGGAGAGGTTGGGGTTGGAGCTCACCCGCACCACGGTGCCCCCCTCCTCGTCCACGCCGATGAGCAGGGGGATGGAGGTGTCGCTCTCCGCCGCCGCCTGATAGGAGGCGATGGCGGAGGTGACCTCCTCGGCGGTCTTGTCCTTGAAGTCCCGGCCAAAGAGCAGGTAGCCCCCCAGGTGGTAGGTGGAGACGTCCTCCACGGCGCTCTCCGCCGGGCAGCGGACGAAGAACATCTGGCCCACCTTCTCCTCCATGGTCATGGAGGCGAGGATGGCGTCAATGGCCTCCTGCCGGGGGTCCGGGGGCTCCGGGGGCGCTTCCGGCTCCTGGGGCGTCGCCGGCGGCGTCTCCTCCTGGGAGGGGGCCTGATCGGCGGCGGGAGGGTCGGCGGCGGGAGCGTTGTTTTCCGCGGGGGCATTGGGGGCGCAGGCACTCAGCAGCAACAGCAGGGCCAGCGCAAGGGCAGAGATGTGTTTCATGGGGATATCCCCTCCTGTCAGAAAATCGCAGAAGCAGTGTACCATATTCGGGGGAAAAGGGGAAGGGGAGGCTTACGCCTCCTCTTCCTCTTTCTCCGTGACCTGAATGTGCAGCTCGTCCAGCTGTTTCTGTTCCACGAAGGACGGGGCGCCCATCATCAGGTCCTGGGCGTTCTTGTTCATGGGGAAGGGGATGATCTCCCGGATGCTCTCCTCCCCGGCCAGGAGCATCACCATCCGGTCGATGCCCGGGGCGATGCCGGCGTGGGGGGGCGCGCCGTAGCAGAAGGCGTTGTACATGGCGGGGAACTTCTTCTTCACGTCCTCCTCCCCCAGGCGCACCAGCTGGAAGGCCTTGACCATGATCTCCGGGTCGTGGTTGCGCACCGCGCCGGAGGAGAGCTCCACGCCGTTGCACACCAGGTC
>CALXDE010000118.1 GCA_944386965.1 uncultured Oscillospiraceae bacterium | reverse complement strand
CCCTCCCGCACATGGAAGATCTTCCCCTTGAGCAGGGCGCTGAGCCGGTCGTCCTCGCAGCAGGTGATGAAGGTCTGCCCCCCGTGGATGCGGTTGAGGACGAACTCCTGGCGCCGCTTGTCCAGCTCGCTGAGCACATCGTCCAGCAGCAGCACCGGGTACTCCCCGGTATCCTCATGGAAGATGTCCCGGGCCGAGAGCTTCAGGGACAACGCCGCGGTCCGGGTCTGGCCCTGGGAGGAGTAGGTCCGGGCGTTCTGCCCATCGATCTCCACGGCCAGATCGTCCCTGTGGGGGCCGGAGAGGCAGGTCCGGCTGGCGATCTCTGCGGCGCGGTGGGCCTGCTGGTGTTTGAGGAGCTCGGGCAGGATGTCCCGGGGGCTCCCCAGGGGGTCTGTGACGGCGGACACCGTCTCATACGCCAGGGACAGCCGCTCCCGCTTCCCGGAGAAGTCGGCGTGGATGGCGGGCGCCGTCTCCTGGAGGCGCCGGATGAAATGGGCGCGGTAGTGGATGACCACCGCGCCGGCCTTGGCCATCCCCAGGGAGAAGTCGTCCAGCACCGAGAGCAGGGAGGGCTTCTCCTCGCTGTCCCGGAGGATGCGGGTCTTCTGCTCGTGGAGGCGCCGGTAGGCCGCGAGGGCCTGGGCGTACCGGGGCCGGAGCTGGCAGATGCACTCGTCCAGAAACCGCCGCCGCTCGGCGGCTCCGGCCCGGATAAGGTTGAGATCCTCCGGACAGAAGAGCACGGACTGGAAGATGCCCGAGAGCTCCCCGGCGGTCTTCAGGCGCACGCCGTTGGACTTCACCGTCCGCCTCCCGCCCCGGCGCAGCTCCGCCTCCAGGGTGAAGTCCCGGCCCCGGCTCTCCACCGCCCCCCTCAGAAAGGCCCGGTCCACCCCGAACTGGATCAGCTCCCGGTCGTACCGGGCCCGGTGGGACACCCCGGAGAGATAGGCGATGGCCTCCAGCAGGTTGGTCTTGCCCTGGGCGTTGTCGCCGAAGATCACGTTGACCGCGCCGTCGAAGGCGGCCTCCAGATGGAGGTAGTTGCGGAAGAAGTCCAGCGTCAGCTCATTGATCCGCATAGGTCACCGCGTACTCCTCCCCCCGGAAGGAGACAACGTCCCCGGGGCGGATCTTTTTCCCCCGCATGGCGCAGATCTCCCCGTTGACCAGGACCGCCCCCTCCTGCACGGCCACCTTGGCCGCGCCGCCGGTGTCCGCGGCGCCGGAGAGCTTGAGGAGGTCCTGGAGCTTGATATACTCGGTTGTGATGGAAATGGTCGTCATACGCGCCTCCCTCAGGGGTTGCTCCCCTTGAGCCGGACGGGGAGGACCATGTAGAGGAAGTTCTCCTCCCCCTCCGTGGGGACGATGATGGCCGGAGAGATGCCGGTGTTGGGCTCCATCTTCACCGTGTCCGCCGGGGCGTTTCGCAGCGCGTCGGAGAGGTAGCGGTTGTTGAAGCCGATCTCCAGACCGTCCCCGTCCCCCTCCACGGGGCAGACGTCCTTGGCCTCGCCGGCGCCGGTCTTGGCGGTCATGGTGACCTTGTTGTAGGAAAAGAGGCACTTCACCGGGCTCTTGAGCTTCTCGCTGATGACCACGCTGACCCGGTCGATGGACTCGATCATCCGCTTGGCGTCCACGGTCAGGGCGATGGGGTTTTTCCGGGGGATGGCGTTTTTGTAGTCCAAAAACTCCCCCTCCAGCCGCCGGCAGATGAGCTGGGTGTCCCCGATCTCAAAGAGCAGGTGCCGGTTGCCCAGGGTGACCTCGGCGGTGTCGTCGGTATCGGCGCAGATCTTTTCCACCTCGCTCAGGGCGGCGCCGGGGGCCACGAACCGGAAGGCCCCGCCCTCGAACTTTTCCACCTTTTCCCGGCGCAGGGCCAGGCGGAACCCGTCCACGCTGACCATGGTCAGGCCCTGGGCGTCGATCTCGAAGAGGGAGCCGGTGTGGACGGGGCGGGCCTCGTTGGTGGACACGGCGAAGAGGGTCTGGGAGATCATCTCCCGCAGAAGGCGCTGCTGGATGGTGAAGGAGAACTCGTCCTCCACCTCCGGCAGCTCCGGGTAGTCCGCGGAGCTCAGGGCCACGATGTCAAAGGACGCGTCGGCGCAGGTGAGGCGGACGTTGAGTTTGTCGTCGGTGGAGAACTGGATCACATCGTCGCTCATGCGGCGGATGATGTCGCCAAAGAGCCGGGCGTTCACCACCAGCTCCCCCTCCTCGCCGATGTCGGCGGGCACCTTGGTGCGGATGCCGGTCTGCATGTTGTAGCCGGAGACGGTAAGGGTGGAGCCGGCCTGGAGCAGCAGGCCCTCCAGGGCGGGGATGGAGCTCTTGGAGGAGACAGCCCGGCTGGCGGTGTTGATGGCGGCTTGGAGCAGGGTTTTTTCACAGGAGAAGCGCATAAGTCACAAACTTCCTTTCGTTGGAGTGGCGGGCAGGTCCGGCCGGGGCGCCGGAGGGATTTTGCCGGTACAGGAGAGAAAAAGGATATCTTTTGTAGTGGCAGTAGCAGTAGAGGACGGGAAATGTGGAAAAGGGTCCCAAACCCTTGGGATTGCAGGGAAATTTTGTCCAGATGCCCATGTGGAAAAGAGAGGGGCCTTTCCACGGGAAATGGGGAAACAAGAGTTATCCACATTTTCAACATGTTTTTCCACGGGAAAAGGCGGGAAAGTGTGGAAACTGTCGAGCCCTATTTTTTTGAGCTGATGTTGGTGGTGATGTCCCGAACCGTCTCGGCGAAGACCGCGTCCTTCTTCATGCGCTGCTCCACCTGCTCGATGGAGTGCATCACCGTGGTGTGGTCCCGGTCGCCGAACTCCTTGCCGATGTCCTTGTAGGAGTAGTTGCTCATGCGCCGGATCAGGTACATGGCCACCTGACGGCCCCGGACGATGGTCCGGTCCCGCTGCTGGCCCCGGATGGCCGCCTCGTCGATGCGGTAGTACTTGCAGATCTCGGCGA
>CALXDE010000117.1 GCA_944386965.1 uncultured Oscillospiraceae bacterium | reverse complement strand
ACACGCTCCTCCGCATAGCCGAGGGAGTGGAGCAGGCAGAGTAATCTGTGGGCTCTCCCTTTGCAGCAGTACAAATAGAACATTCCAAAATGGCTTTTCCTCCCTGCAAATGGACGCCGTCTCGGCCTTGTGGCGGCTCACTCGCTCCATCAGCCGGGAGATCGAGCCCGTGCTGCTGACGGCGGACGACGCGGAGAGCGGTTTTCTGGAGACTGTGCAGAGGACCGGCATCGCGGTCTGACGTCGTTGGGTTCAGAAGGGGAGGCTTGGGCAGGCGCGGTGTTGTAATCTGTGGTCCTCAGGCAAGCAGAGCAAAGCCGTAAGGAAACTTGGCGAAATACGATCACAGGGCGGCAAATCCGCGGATTTGCCGCCCTGTTTTGCGCTCGGGAATCCATATGTGACGGTGGTTGGCGCCTCGCTTTGGGGAAATCGGGCGATATCCGCTCTTGCGGCAGGCGCAAGTGTACAAATATTTTTCTGCATGGTAAAGGGAGGCTGTGTTGAGGGCGGAGCATTTGAGGGCGGAGCATGGAGGGGTTGGGACCGGCGAAGGATGTCCTTTGCCGGTCCCACGAACAGGACCAGGAAACGGGAGGGTGGATTCTGCGCTATGAAATCGCGCGGAGCCGAAAAGAAGAAATAGCCCCTCGCGCCCAGCGCGGCGCGGCGAAAACCGGATAACCGAGAAGAACAAAGACACGAGAAGCCGGACGATGCCCGCAGGGGTGCGCCCGCTCCCGTGTCTTTTTGTGTAGATTCACCCTGCGGCGGTTGCCAACCGCGGGGACGGCAGGAATGCCGGTGAAGATGAGCCGGCCTGAGTGCCAGTTGTCCACCGACGACTTGGCGGTGAAACTGGAGCGGCGGCGGTTTGGCGGCGTGGACCGCGCCTGGAACAATGTGGAATTCAGCAGGATGCTGGGCAGGGCACTGGCTGAGGATCGCTATTATGGCTACATCCTGACTTTGTACCTCGCCCGCTGCGCCGGCCTGCGCATCCACGAATGCTTCCGCACCGACACCGCCGCGGCGGAACGGGCCCTCCGGGAGTACGCCGTCACCGTCAAGGGCAAGGGCGGCAAGGTGCGGACAGTACCCATCAACGAGCAGATCGCCCCGGCGTTGGGTCACTTCCCCCTTGGGGAGTGACACCGCTGAAGGTCCAGACCTTCCTCTACCAACTCTAGACAGAGAAGCGCCTGTCCCAGCGGACCATCTCCCTGAATAAGAGCGTCCTGGCGCGGATGTACGACTACGCCATGGAACTGCGCCTGGTGGAGTCCAATCCCGCCAGGAATGCCAAACTGCCCCTGCAGAGCAGGAAAAAAGACGATGGGGAGGACAAGGTCATCCCCATCGCCCAGCGGGAGCAGCTGCTGGCGCAGCTACGGCAGTTGGAGGCGCTGCTGGGAGCCGACGGGGAGGGTGCGTAAGCCGCAGCGTACAGCCGCGGGAACGCCGCCGGCGCCGGGAAGCCCTGGGACAGCGGGAAAAGCCGTACAGTTTCATACAGCCAGAGAGGGAACACGGGGCGACATCCGGCAACAAAAGCCGGGATTTTGTACGCTGCCGGCGCACAGCCCAGAAGCATCCAAAACAACAGAAAACCCTTGCAACGCAAGGGCTGCAAGGGCTTCTTCCTGGTGGACGCTAACGGACTTGAACCGCTGACCCCCTGCACGTCAAGCAGGTGCTCTAGCCAGCTGAGCTAAGCGTCCAAAACGGAACACGCTTATGATACTCCAGCGGGCCCGATTTGTCAACCCTTTTCTTACAGAAACTTCTTCAAAATTTTACGCCGACGGTGACATCGACTGACATGCCGGCGGTTAGAAGAAATTTTCCAGGGCCGATTGCGCCGGCGGGCGGGCTGTGGTACACTGGAGCTGTTGGGAGGGATGGTATGCATATTCCAAGTGCGGACACTGCGGAGTTGACCGTGCTGGCCTTCGAGGAGGCGCTGGCGGCGGCAATGGAGCCGTCGTCGGACTACGATGTGGACCGCTGGCTCTATGTGCCCAATAGCTATGCCGACTACCGCTATCTGCTGGGGACCCGGGGCGTACGGCCCCTGGTCTGCGTGGGAATCAATCCCTCCACCGCCGCGCCGGATCATCTGGACAATACCCTCAAGTCCGTGGAGCGCATTGCCCTGGGCAATGGATACGACAGCTTTCTCATGTTCAATGTCTATGCCCAGCGGGCCACCCGGCCGAAGGATATGGAAAAGACCTGCAATCCATTCCTTCACAGGGAAAATCTTCGGGCATTTGACTATGCCCTGTCCCTCTCGCCGCAGCCGGCGGTGTGGGCGGCCTGGGGGGCCATCATCCGGCAGCGGGATTATCTGGCGGACTGCCTGCGGGACATGGCGGACATCGCGGCAGGTCACGGCGCCCGCTGGTTTACGGCAGGGGCGCGCAGCAAACAGGAGGGGCATCCCCACCATCCGCTCTATCTGCGGAAGGACAGCCGCCTGGAGCCCTTTGATATAGGGGAGTACTGTCGAGGTCTTTGACAGGGATTTTACTTTTCAATTCTGTGAAATCGTGGTACACTGAAACCAGTGATTCCAGCTGAGGAGGCCGATGACAGTGGAGCTGGCGCAATCGTCCTTTCTCCCGCTGCTTCGGGAGGTCCGGGGGGAGACGGATACCGTCCGGGCCCGGCAGTTCACCGGGGAGCTGCTGGAGGGATTGGACCTGGGAAACCTGGAGTTTGAGGATACGGCGTGGCGGAATTGCCGCTTTGTCGGCTGCGACTTCACCCGGTCCGCCTTTTATCGCGCGACATTTGCCGACTGCCTTTTTTCCGGCTGCCGATTCCGGGAAAGCGATTGGAGGAACAGTTCCCTGACAGGCTGCAAAGGGGAGGGCGGGGACTTCCTGGCAAGTCGGTTCAAGGGCTGCGTCATCAGCGACACGGCCCTGCGCTATGCCAATTTCACCCGCTGCGTCTGGGATCGGACCGCCCTGTGCCGCTGCGACCTGCGGGAGGCGGCTCTGAGCGGGATGCGCCTCTCCAAGGTAACATTGGAGCGGGTGGAGCTGGGCGGGGCCGAGCTGTTCCGCACGTCCCTTGCGGGGGTGGACCTCACCACCTGCGGCGTGGAGGGGATCGTGGTGTCGGAGGGCTGCGGGGAACTTCGGGGCGCGAAAATCCGCGCGGAACAGGCGGCGGTGGTCGCGCATCTGTTGGGAATGGAGATCGTGTTTTGACGCGGGAGGCCCGCGTACTATCATATTGTGACAGGAGGAGAGCCTCTTTGGACAAGATTTATGTGACAGGACACCGCAATCCGGACACAGACTCTATTGTGGCCGCCATGGCCTATGCGGCCCTGCGCAACGCCGTGGGGGACCGGGAGTATGTGGCGGCCCGGCTGGGGCAGCTCAGCGATGAAACCAGGGGCGTGCTGGAGCGCTTTGGCTTTGACGCGCCTGTGCTGGTGAAAAACATGCGCACCCAGGTTCAGGACCTGGATTTCGACACGCCGCCGATTTTGAATCAGGCGGTGACGGTGGACCGGGCCTGGTCGGCCATGGAGGACGACCGCCATGTCTCCGCCATCCCCATCACCGATGACGAGGGGAAGCTGGTGGGTATGCTGACCCCCGGCGATGTGGCGGAGTACAACATGCGCAACATCACCGATCAGACCGTCCGGGACATCCCTCTCTTCAACCTCCTCAGCGTGTTGGAGGGCAAGCTCCTCAACGAGCCGGACCACGCGGTGAACGTTCTGTCCGGCCGGGTGGTGATCGCCCTGCCCGGGGGGCTGGACGAGTACCCCTTCCGGGAGAAGGAGACGATCCTCATCTGCGGCCGCCAGCCGGACACCATCCGGGCGGCCATGGAGATGGGGGTCAGCTGCATCATCCTGTGCCAGGCGGAGCTGCCGG
>CALXDE010000116.1 GCA_944386965.1 uncultured Oscillospiraceae bacterium | reverse complement strand
CGCTCGGGATAGCCTGTATATTGTATCAGGTCTTCCCTCGCTTGTCAAGCCCTTTTTTCAACTTTTTTCGAAGTCGTTCGCTCGGGCTCGCCGTCCGTGTCAGACAGCTTGCATAATATACCACCTGCGCGCCCACTTGTCAACACCTTTTTTCAAAAATTTCCGAAATTTTTTGAAAAATTTGCCGGGACATTTGGGACGCCACATGATATACTAATATTTAATGCAAATACCCCCATATTTAGAGGTGATATCATTTGATCTGGCGCAAGCTGACCGCCACCTTTGGTAAATTGGAGAAGCGCACCTTAGTATTGGGCAGCGGCCTCAATTTCATACACGCCCCCAACGAGAGCGGCAAGAGCACCTGGTGCGCCTTTCTCCGGACCATGCTCTACGGCTTTCCCCCCCGCTCCCGGGGCGCCCTGGCGGACAAGAACCGCTACGCGCCCTGGTCCGGCGCGCCCATGGAGGGCACCCTGGAGCTGGAGGACGCCGGGCGGCGAATCACCATCTCCCGGCGAACGGCCCGGGCCAACAGCCCCATGGGGGCTTTCTCCGCCGTCTACACCGACACCGCCACAGCGGTGGAGGGATTGACCGGCGCGGCCTGCGGCGAGGAGCTGCTGGGTGTGCCCCGGGAGGTATTCGAGCGCAGTGCCTTTGTCCGTCAGGCGGGCGTTCCCATTGACCAGGACGCGGAACTGGAGCGGCGCATTGCCGCCCTCATCACCACCGGCGAGGAGGACACCTCCTTCTCCGCGTCCCATGACCGGCTGAAAAAGCAGCTCAACGCCCGCCGATACAACAAAAGCGGCCAGCTGCCCCAGCTGGAGAGCGAACTGGAGCGACTGGAGGAGCAGCTCCGTCAGGCGGAGGCGCTGCAGCGGCAGGCCCAGATCCGGGAGGAGGCGATCCCCCGGCTGGAGGCAGCGGAGCAGCGCCTGTCCGGGGAGCTGGACCGCGCCCTGGCCGACCAGGCGCTGCTGGACAGCCGCCGCGCCCAGGCGGAAGCCCGTCGGGTCTACCGTCAGGCCCGGGAACAGCTGGAGCGGCAGCGCCGGGAAGCGGAGCGGCTGGCAGAGGACGCCGCCGCCTTTCCCAGCCGGGAGCGGCTGATCGAGCTGAAATCCGCCATGGGCAGCATCGCGGTCAACGAGATCTCCCGCCGCCAGCTGGAACAGCAGCGCGGACAGCGTCAGCAGGCGGCAGAGGCTGCCAGGGCGGCCCTGGCGGCTTATCCGGTCTTTGCCGGCCTCTCCGGCGGCGAGGCGGCCCGGAAGGCCCAGCAGGACGGCGCCGACTGGCTGGCGCTCCGCCGCGCCGGCCGCAGATGGCCCGTGTTCCTGGCCGGAGCGCTGGCCTGCCTGGGCCTGTTGGCCCTGGGGCTGCTGGTCTGGCGCTCCGTGCCGGCGGGCGCCTTGGCAGGCGCCGGAGCGGCCGTCTGTCTGGCCGGCGCTCTTTTCTGCCGGCGCGGGCGGACGCGGGCCGCCGCCCTGGCCGCGCCCTACCAGGCCCGGACTGCGGAGGATTTTTCCGCCCAGGCCCAGGCGTATACCACTTTATATGAAACCTGGGATGCCCGCCGTCAGGAGGCGCAGGCCGCCCAGCGGCGGCTGGAGGAGCTGTCCGACCAGATCCAGCGGGCCCAGGTCAAGCTGCTCTCAGAGGTCCACCCCTTCGCCCCGGCGGCGGAGGAGCTCCCCGCGGCGGCGGAGGCCCTGGAGGGCGCGCTGCGGCATCTGCGGGCCCTGGAGGAGGCCCGGACCGCCCTGGGACAGCTGGAGGCCAAGTGCGAGGCACTCTCCGCCGCCCTGCCGCCGGAGGAGGACGCTCCGGTTTCTCCCGCGGACCAGGATGTCCCCGCCCTTCGCTCCCGGCTGACACAGGTCCGCCAGGAGCTTCTGGAGGCCCGACAGGCCCTGGCCGCTTACCAGGGGCAGCTGAAGGCCCTGGGGGAGGCGGCGGATCTCCAGGCCCGGCTGGAGGAGGCCCGAGCCCGCCGGGAGCGGCTCCAGGAGGAGTACGACGCCATCGCCCTGGCCATGGAGGCCCTCTCCCGTGCCAACACCACCCTGCAAAACCGTTTTTCTCCGGCTCTGGGGGAAAAAGCGGCAAACATCTTTACAAAACTCACAAACGGGAAGTATAATAAAGTTCTGCTCAGCCGGGAGCTGACCGCCTCCGCCCAGGAGAGCGGAACCAGCACCCCCCGGGAGGCCCCTCTGCTCAGCCAGGGAACCGCGGACCAGCTGTATCTGGCTGTCCGGCTGGCCATCTGCGAGCTGGTGCTCCCCGGGGACAAGGCCGTGCCCCTGGTGCTGGATGACGCCCTCACCAGCTTTGACGACGCCCGCTGCGCCGCCGCTCTGGACGTTCTGATGGAGCTGTCCCGGACACGGCAGGTCCTTCTCTTCTCCTGCCAGGAGCGGGAGGGGGACTACCTGCGGCGGGCCTATCCCGGTCAGTTCACCGACATCGCCCTGGACGAATAAGGAGATTCCCCATGCTCCAGCATCTGAATTCCGCCGCCGGTCTGTTTCTGCTGTTTCTCATCTACAGCACCCTGGGCTGGTGCGGCGAGATGATCTACTGCTCCATCGGCCAGCAGAAGCTCTGCGAGAAGCGGGGCTTCCTCAACGGCTTTCTCTGCCCCATCTACGGGTTTGGCGCCCTGCTGGTGCTGTGGGCCCTGCGGGGCGGGTGCGAAAGCCCTGTCCTCACGTTTTTCTTCGGCGCGCTGCTCACCAGCGCGGTGGAGTATTTCACCAGCTATCTCATGGAGAAGCTCTTCCACATGCGCTGGTGGGACTACTCCCGCTACAAATTTCAGATCCACGGCCGGGTGTGCCTCTTGAACTCCACCCTCTTCGGCCTTCTGTGCGTGGCCCTGTGCCACCTGGTCCACCCGGAGGTGATGAAGCTCATCCGCTTTCTCATGGCCCGGCACATCGCCCTGCCCCTGGCGGCGGCGCTGTTCGTGCTCTTCACCGCCGACGTGGTCCTCTCTGTCCGCAGCGCCATCCAGATCGGCAACCGTCTGGAGAAGCTCCAGGCTTTGCAGGACGAACTCCAGGAGAAGCTGGAGGAACTGGCAAACGAGCAGCGGCGGCGGGCCGAGAGCCGGAAAGCCGAGCGGCAGGAGCGCCTGGAGGACCTGCGGGAGAAGGTTTCCGCCGACCTGGCGGAGCGCCGCGCCCAGCGGGAGCAGCTGCTCCGGGAGGGCCGGGAGGCCCTGGCGGACCTGGGCGAAGAGTACCGGGAGCGCTGGGAGGCGCTGCGCAGCGAGAACCAGCGGCGCATGAAAGCCCTCCTCAACGGGCAGGATTTCTTCGAGAGGCGGCTTTTGCGGGCCTATCCGGGCCTGCGCTCAGAGCGCCACGCCGAGGCCCTGGACCGGCTGAAAGCGGCCCTGCGGCAGCGGCATGAGGCCCGCAGACACACCAAAGAAAACTAACAGCAAAAATATGATTTGACACAAGTGCAAAGGAGATGTTTCCATGAGCGAATGTACCCATGATTGCAGCACCTGCGGCGAGAACTGCGGTGAGC
Organism: uncultured Oscillospiraceae bacterium; assembly: GCA_944386965.1. The sequence continues at coordinate 568 of CALXDE010000116.1, read as the reverse complement.
GCACCGAGCCCCAGTCCTTCCTGAAAGCCCCCAACGCCGCCGCCCGCATCGGCAAGGTCTACGGCGTGGTTTCCGGCAAGGGGGGCGTGGGCAAATCCATGGTCACCAGTCAGCTGGCGGTCCTGGCCCGCCGGGCCGGGAAGAAGGTGGGCGTCTTGGACGCCGACATCACCGGCCCCTCCATCCCCAAGGCCTTCGGCGTCCATGACCGGGCCCTGGGAGACGAGCGGGGCATGCTCCCCGTCCTCACCAGGACCGGCATCGAGCTGATGAGCATCAACCTGCTGCTGGACAACGAGACAGACCCGGTGGTCTGGCGGGGCCCGGTGATCGGCGGGGTGGTGACCCAGTTCTGGACCGACGTGATCTGGGACGTGGACTACCTGTTCGTGGACATGCCCCCGGGCACCGGCGACGTGCCCCTGAGCATCTTCCAGTCCATCCCCCTGGACGGCATCCTCATCGTGGCCAGTCCCCAGGAGCTGGTGAGCATGGTGGTGGAGAAAGCCGTGAAGATGGCGGAGATGATGGATGTGCCCATCGTGGGCGTGGTGGAGAACATGAGCTA
>CALXDE010000115.1 GCA_944386965.1 uncultured Oscillospiraceae bacterium | reverse complement strand
GCGGCGGGGAGGACATCTTCGGGGCCATCAACATCTTCGACTTCCAGTACATCCTGCTGTTCATCCTGGGGATGGTGGTGTTCAACCTGTTCCTCACGGCCTTTATGAACCGCTTCGGCGTCAAGGGGTTCTTCTTCGTCTGGATTCCCCTGTGCCTGCTGAACCCCCTCCTGACCCCGGCGATCTACGCCGCCCGGCAGGGGGAGCGGTCCCTGCTGGCCCTGCTGGGCCGGGCGGCCATCTGGGTGGTGGAGGTGTGTTCCCCCATTCCCTGGCAGGTGATCACCCTGGGCATCCTGGCTCTGGTGACCGCCGTCAGTCTTCTGCTGCTGCGGAAATGTCCGGCAACGCTGTAAAGGGATTATACTGTTCACCCATTTCAACACATAAGATATTTAAGAGGTGGATCGAATGAATCACTATCAACCTGGAGATGTGGTTTGCGCCAAACTGGGGACACTCCCGGCGGTGGGCACCGTCATCTGCCGGGATGAAAAGACCGGGAAATACCTGATCCGCTTCAGCGCTGTGCAGCAGGACTGGTACGCTGAGGCGGAGATCACCCCCTATTCCCAGGGCTGACACCGGCGAGGGAAAATTCTGATTGGAAGGAAGAAGGGGCTTCTATGATTTGGCCGGCTGCCGCCATCCGGAGAAGGGTCATTGTCCGCGCCTTCCTGGCCGCCGGGGCTGTGTCCCCTGAAACGGCAAAGACCTGCCGGGAGGCCGGCGTTGTGGAGGGCCTGGGCTTAAAATTGAGACAGCTGGTCCGCCGGGGCGTTTTGGTTTCCTGCGAGGGCGGACGGTATTACGTGGATGTGAGCAGATCGGAACAGAGGTAAGAAGGGGGGGAACCGCGGTCCCTGGCCGCGGAACCCCGGCAAACTGCTTGATTCTTCAAGCATTCGGCATAAAAAGAAGGAGGAAATAGCATGCGAAAGTGTATCCGCTGCGGCGCGGAGATGGTAGAGGACTGCGACGTCCGGGTCGAGGGGGCCGGCAACGGCATTGTCCTGGCCGCCAGCGCGAAAAAACTCTTTTCCCCGCGGCTGGGGAAGCCCAAGGTGGCGGTCTGTCCCCATTGTGGGGAGATCTCCCTGTATATGGAGCATCCGGAGGCGCTGTCCCGATGAGGGGCGGCGCCTCTTTTTCTTCGGTGCCGCGGGTATTTTTTAAGGTTGTAATCCCCGGCGGTTTCTGGTATAGTATCAACTGTATGAGTATCACCTGAAAAGGAGTCGTTACCCTTTGGAAAGCTTGCAGACACTTTGGCGCAGCGTGGACTGGCAGATGCTGGGGAGCCTGATCTCCCGCTTTCTGGCGGTCTTTCTGTGTCTGACCGTCCATGAGACGTGCCATGGCCTGGCGGCCTACGCTCTGGGGGACCCCACCGCTAAGCGGCAGCACCGGCTGAGCTTCAACCCCCTGCGCCACATCGATTGGCTGGGCTTTGTCTCCATGCTGATCGTGGGCTTCGGCTGGGCAAAGCCGGTGCCGGTGGACATGCGCTACTTCAAAAGACCCAAGCAGGGCATGGCCCTCACCGCCCTGGCCGGTCCGGCGTCCAATTTTCTCATGGCGGCGCTGTTTCTGCTCCCCGTGCGCTGGATCTACTGGAACGCGCAGGCCACCGCCTTTATGCTCTGGCTCTATGATTTTCTCCTCAACGTGGTGCTCCTGAGCATCGGTCTGGGGCTTTTCAATCTCCTGCCCATCCCGCCCCTGGACGGGTCCAAGGTGCTCTTTGCCCTGCTGCCGGACCGGCTGTATTGGAAGCTCATGCGCTACGAGCGGTACGGCATGCTGGTGCTGCTGGCGCTGGTGGTGTTTGATGTGGGGAGCGATGTCCTCTCCCGGGGCATTCTGGGCGTTTTTTACGCCCTGTGGAATCTGATCGTGTTATGAGGTGACAGCGCTGGACAGTCCCGTTTTCAAGCTGGAGGGTGTCATTCACACCCGCGAGACGGAGGAGCTGGAGGATTTTGAGGGGCCTCTGGACTTAATTCTCTACCTTCTGGGAAAAAATAAAATTGAGATTCAGGATATCCCCATCGCCCTGATCCTGGATCAGTACCTGGAATATCTGGACAAGCGGCAGCAGATGGACCTGGAGATCGCCAGCGAGTTCATCACCATGGCCGCCCACCTGATGTATATCAAGACCCGCATGCTCCTGAGTCTGGAGGATGAGGAGGTCCAGAGCGAGATGGATCTGCTGATCCAGTCCCTGGAGGAGCGGCGCAGCGGTGAGATCTACCAGAGGATCAAAGCGGTAGCGGAGAAGCTGGGCCCTATGGGAGAGTTCGGCCGGAACATTGTGACCAAGAACCCCGAGCCGGTGGAGCGGGGAAGGCGCTGGATCTACCACCACCAGCCGGAGGATCTGCGCCGGGCGTTTCAGGAGATTCAGGACCGGGGAGAGCGGATGGCGCCGCCGTCTCTGGGCAGCTTCCGGGAGATTGTGCGCCGGGAGCCCTACTCTGTGGCGGACAAGGCCCGGGAGATCGTCGGAAGGTTGAAGCGGGGCGGCATCACCCGCTTTCTGCTGCTCTTCCGCAGCAGCCGCAGCCGCAGCGAGGTGGTGGCCACCTTCCTGGCGGTGCTGGAGCTGTGCCGGAACCGGGTGCTCAAGCTGGCCGGCGGGGAGACGGACTGCATGGTGACGCCCCTGGACACCGACCGGGATTCCCTGACGCTGTGAGGTAACGCATCTATGAATACCGATATGAAAGAGATCGCCTCCGCCATGGAGGCCATCCTGTTTGCCGGCGGGGAGCCGGTGGATATCAAGCGCATCTGCCTGGCGCTGGATCTGGACCAGACCACGGCGGAGGCGGTGCTGCGGCAGCTGGGGGACGCATGCGCCTTTGAGCGGCGCGGGGTCCGCCTGGTGCGCATGGAGGACAGCTATCAGCTCTGCTCCGCTCCGGAGTACGCGGACGTGATCCGAAAGGCCTTTGAGGTCCGAAAGCCCGCCAAGCTTTCCCAGCCCGCTCTGGAGGTGCTGACCATCATCGCCTACTACCAGCCCACCACCCGGGCCTATGTGGACCAGGTGCGCGGGGTGGACAGCGCCTATACTGTGGGGCTCCTGCTGGAGCGGGGCCTGATTGAGGAATGCGGCCGGCTCCAGGTGCCCGGGCGGCCGATTCTGTACCGCACTACCAGAAATTTTCTGCGCTCCTTCCACCTCAGCTCCCTGGAGGATCTGCCCGAGATCCCTGGTATGGAGGCTGAGGGGCAGCTGCGGCTGAGCGAGGACGGCACCGTGGCCGAGGAATCAGGCGCGGCGCTTTCGGAGGACGCGGCCGCCGCCCGGTCCGATAGCGGACAGGACGACACGCCGCGCGGAGAATAGGGAAGGGGGAAGACCGGAATGACGGCCCTGTGGATCGCGCTGGGCATCCTGGCGCTGCTGCTCCTGCTGGCGTGGATGCCGGTGGGGGTGGAAGCCGCCTACGCCGGATCATTGCAGGTCCGCGTCCGGGCCGGATTCCTGCGTTTTTCCGTGTATCCCGCCGAAAAAGCGGCAAAAGCCGCAGAAAAGCAGCGGACCGCCAAGGGAAAGAGCTCGTCCGGCGCGGAAGCGAAAAAGCGCCGCCTTCCCAACCGCCGGCAGCTCGCGTATGCGGCGGACACCCTGCTGCCGGACCTGTTCCGGGCCCTGGGCCGGCTGGGGCGGCGCGTTCGGATTCCCGTTTTGCGCGTCCGCGGGGTGTTTGCCGGGGAGGACCCGGCGGACACCGCTATCCTGTGCGGAAAAGTCCAGGCGGCCGCCGCGGTTCTGCTGCCCGCCCTGGAGCGTCTGGTCCGGGTAGACCAGGCGGATGTGTCGTTTTCGGCGGACTATCAGGCGGAGCAGACTGACATCTCCGGAGAGATCCGGCTGCGCGTCTGCCTGGGGGACCTGCTGCTTCTGGGATGCGCGGTGCTCAGGAGCGCCGTGTCCTGGCTGCGGGAATACCGGGCGCTTGCCGAGGAGGAGAAACCAGCGGGCGCGGCCAGCGCCGCTTAAAGAAAGGATGACACAGATGGAGCAGACAAAGAAAAACAATCCCCTGGGCGATATTTTGCAGGAGGCCATGGGAAAGGTCCGGGAGATGGTGGATGCCAACACCATCGTGGGGCAGCCCATCACCGCTGACGGGGTGACCCTCATCCCGATCTCCAGGGTGTCCTTTGGATTCGGCGGCGGGGGCGGGAACTATGCGCCCAAAACCGGTACGGAGAAGAATCTGACCACCGGGGTAGGAGCCGGCGTGAAGATCACGCCGGTGGCTTTCCTGGTGCTCAAGGACGGAACCGCCCGGGTCCTGCCTGTGGCGGTACCGGCGGCCACCGCCCTGGACCGGCTGGTGGAGATGGTGCCGGACGCGGTGGACAAGGTCACCGCGCTTTTCGCCAAGCGGGCGGAGGAGCGGAAGGACCAGGAGGATTTTTGATTCTTTTTCAGGGATTTCCAGGTTTGTTTTCCCGGAGATCGGGCAGGATAACAGCATCATTTGGAAACGAGGACTGTTATGCGCCGAAGATGGAAAGCCTGGATCTGTCTGGGGATGCTGCTGACGCGGCTGCCCGCGGCGGCTCACGCTGTGGGGACCTCCGCCCGGGCCGCCGTCCTGATGGACGCGGACAGCGGCCGGGTGCTCTACGAGCAGAACGCGGACGCGCAGATGCTGATTGCCAGCATTACCAAGATTATGACCGCCGTGGTGGCCCTGGAGCGGGGCGACCCCGGCAAGACCTATACGGTTACCGCTGAGGACATGGCGGAGGGTTCCTCCATGTATCTGGCGGCCGGGGAGCGTCTGACGCTGGAGGAGCTGCTCTATGGTCTGATGCTCGCCTCAGGCAACGATGCGGCCCGGGCGGTGGCCCACTGTGTCTGCGGCAGTGTGGAGCGCTTCGTGGAGGCGATGAATGCCAAGGCCTCGGAGCTGGGCATGACCCGCACCTCCTTCGCAAACCCCAACGGCCTGGATGCCGAAACCCACTATTCCACCGCCCGGGATATGGCGGTGTTGACGGCCTATGCGCTCCAAAACGCCGCTTTTGTGCGCATTGTCTCCACCAGCAGCATCACCATCGGCGGCCGGACGCTGACCAACCACAACAAGCTGCTGAGCTGGTATGACGGGTGTATCGGCGTGAAAACCGGCTATACAAAAGCCGCCGGGCGGACGCTGGTGTCCGCGGCCCGGCGGAATGGACAGACCCTGGTGGCGGTGACCCTGTCCGACGGCAACGACTGGCAGGATCACGCCAATCTGCTGGACTACGGATTCTCTGCCTATCCCAGGAAGGCGGTTGTGGAAGGCGGGGAGACGCTGTGCTCCCTGCCGGTCCGGGGCGGGCAGACCGCCGCTGTGCCGCTGGAGGCGGGGGCGGCTGTCTGGTATCCCCTGGCCTCCGGGGAACAGGTCACCTTTACGGTAGACGCGCCGGAGGCTGTAACGGCGCCGCTGCCGGCGGGGACCGCGGTAGGCACCGTGACGGCCTTTCTGGACGGAGCGCCGATCGGCGAGGCGCCGCTGGTCACCGGGGAGGCGTTGGCGGTGGACTGGGGTGCGCCGGCTGCGTAAACAACGGAACTTGTCGGGAGGGGCCAGCCCCTCCCCGTTTCTCTGGGGAGGGGAGGATCACCATGGAGGAGCGGCTGCAAAAACTCATTGCCAACGCGGGACTCTGCTCCCGCCGGCGGGCGGAGGACCTGCTGGTCCAGGGCCGGGTGACGGTCAATGGGGAACCCGCCTCCCTGGGACAGAAGGCGGACCTGGTCCGGGACCGGGTGGCGGTGGACGGCGTGGAACTGTCTCCTCCGGCAGACTGCACCTATCTCATGCTCCACAAGCCCCCGGGATACGCCTGCACCCTCTCCGACCCCCATGCGGACCGCCTGGTGACGGAGCTGGTGGCGGACTGCGGCGCCCGGGTCTATCCGGTGGGGCGGCTGGATGTGGCGTCGGAGGGGCTTCTCCTGCTGACCAACGACGGGGACTTCGCCCATGCCGTCCTCCATCCCAGGCACCAGGTGGACAAGACCTACCGCGTCACAGTTTCCGGCTTCCGCCCGGACAGCGTCCGGCGGCTGGAGGCGCTCCGGGCCCTGGATGGGGAAGCCATCCGGCCGGCCAGGGTCCGCGTAATCTCCCAGGCTGGGAGCCGCGCGGAACTGGAAGTGGTGATCCACGAGGGGAAAAAGCGCCAGATCCGGCGGATGTGCCGGGCGGTGGGCCTCTCTGTGGGCCGACTGTGCCGGGTGGGGGAGGGGCCTCTCCGTCTGGGCGATCTCCCGCCGGGAGCATGGCGTCATCTCACGGCGGAGGAGGTCGCCGCCTGCAAGAGGGAATTGTAATTTTTTCTGCACTGTGCCATAATGGGCACGGGGGAAACGAGAGAAAAACGAGGAGCGATTTTTCGTGCAGAAGGATGTCTTACATACCATCAAGGCAAATCTGTCCGGCTTTTCCAAGGGACAGCGGCGGATTGCCCACTACATTTTGGAGAATTACGACAAGGCCGCCTTCATGACCGCCAGCAAACTGGGAAAGACCACCCAGGTCAGCGAGTCCACAGTGGTGCGCTTTGCCGCCGCCCTGGGATACGATGGATATCCCGACATGCAGAAGGCCCTGCAGGAGATGATCCGCAGCCGTCTGACCTCGGTGCAGCGCATCCAGGTGTCCAGGGACCAGCTGTCCGGGGCGGATCTGGTGACCTCGGTGCTCCAGACAGATATGGAGAAGATCCGCATGGCCATCGAGGAGATCAGCCGGCGGGATTTCGACATCGCCGTGGATGAGCTGATGAAGGCCCGGCACATCTATATTCTCGGTGTCCGGTCCAGCTCGTTCCTGGCGGGCTACCTGCATTTTTATTTTCATCTGATCTTTGAAAACGTCACCCTGGTGACCAACAACAGCGCCGGCGATATCCTGGAGAAAATTCTCCGCATCGGGCCGGAGGATGTCATCATCGGCATCAGCTTTCCCCGCTACTCCCAGTCCACGGTGAAGGGGATTCAGTTCGCCAAGGACCGGGGAGCGACCGTCATCGCCATTACCGACGGGCCCAGCTCCCCCCTGGCCCCTCTGGCGGACGCCATGCTGAAGGCCCGCAGCGACATGATCTCCTTTGTGGACTCCCTGGTGGCGCCCTTCAGCCTGCTCAACGCGCTGATCGTGGCGTCGGGACAGCGGAAAAATGCGGATATCTCCCAGATCTTCGGAAGCCTCGAGAACATCTGGGAGGAGTATGGCGTGTTTGGGACAACAGATGATGAACAGATGTGATGTGCTGGTGCTGGGCGGCGGCCCGGCGGGAATGATGGCGGCTATCGCTGCGGCGGAGAACGGCGCATCCTGCGCGCTCCTGGACCCCAACAGCCGCCTGGGGAAGAAATTGAACATCACCGGCAAGGGCCGGTGCAACCTGACCAACAACTGCGGTGTGGAGGAGCTGCTGCAAAACGTGCCCCAGAACGGGCGATTCCTTCACAGCGCCTTTTCCAAATATGACAGCCAGGACGTCATGGCCTTTTTTGAGGCGCTGGGCGTCCCGCTGAAAACCGAGCGGGGCAACCGGGTCTTTCCGGTTTCCGACAGGTCCTTTGACATCAGCGGCGCCCTGGAGCGGCACCTGCGGGACCTGCAGGTGCCCTGGGTCCGGGACAGGGGGACGGCTCTGCTGCTCCGGGACGGCGTCCTGGGCGGCGTTCAGGGGGAGCGGGGGCGCTACGACGCGTCCTGCGTGGTGATCGCCACCGGCGGCGTGTCCTATCCCCTCACCGGCAGCACCGGGGACGGGTATCGTCTGGCGAAGTCTGTCGGCCACACGGTGGTGCCGCCCAGGCCCTCCCTGATCCCGCTGGTGGAGAGGGGGACCCTCTGCGCCGGAATGCAGGGGCTGAGTCTGCGCAATGTGACCCTCACCGCCTTTGAGGGGGAACAGAAGGTCTATCAGGACTTCGGAGAGCTGCTGTTCACCCACTTCGGCCTGAGCGGTCCGCTGGTGCTCTCCGCCTCGGCCCACATGCGCCATCTGGGGGAGCGGAGCTGCCGGGTGGAGATCGATCTCAAGCCGGCCCTGGATGAACAGACGCTGGATAAGCGGCTGCTCTCGGACTTCGAGAAGCATATCAACAGCGATTTTCGCAACGCCCTGGGGGACCTGCTGCCTCGGAAGATGATCGAGACGGTGGTGGCGCGCAGCGGCATCGCCCCCCACAGCAAGGTCCACTCCATCACCCGGGAGCAGCGCCGCGGCCTTGTGCGGCTGCTCAAGCATTTCTCCATCGACATCGCCGGGGCTCGGCCGGTGGAGGAGGCCATCATCACCTCCGGCGGCGTGGCGGTGGGGGAGGTAAATCCCTCCACCATGGGCTCCAGGCTGGTACCTGGGCTCTTTTTCGCCGGAGAGGTGCTGGATGTGGACGCCTATACCGGCGGCTTCAATCTGCAGATTGCCTGGTCCACCGGCCATCTGGCGGGAGAAAACGCGGCCTGGCAGGCCGATTCACAGTAAACAGTAAGGAGAGAGAACATGGAACATTATTATGCCGTGGCGATCGACGGGCCCTCCGGCGCGGGAAAGAGCACGCTGGCCCAGGCTCTGGCCAGAGCGCTGGGATTTGTTTATGTGGATACCGGAGCGATCTACCGCAGCGTGGGGTATTACGCCCGCCAGCGGGGGATCGATCCCGCGGACCGGGCCGCCGTGGAGGGACTGCTGCCGGAGATCAGCCTGGAAATGGTGTACGGGGAAGATGGTTTACAGCATATGATCCTCAACGGACAGGATGTGACAAAGGAGATCCGCCTGCCGGAAATCTCCCTGTATGCCTCCCGGGTGTCCGCCATCCCGGCGGTGCGGGCCTTCCTGATGGATATGCAGCGGGATATGGCAAAGCATCACAGCGTCATCATGGACGGGCGGGACATCGGCACGGTAGTGCTGCCGGGCGCGGACGTCAAGCTGTTCCTCACCGCCTCGGCGGAGGACCGGGCCCGCCGCCGCTTCCTGGAGCTCCAGGAGCGCGGGACGCCGGAGCCCTATGAAAAGCTGCTCGCGGAGATGCGGGAACGGGACGCCAACGATGCCTCCCGCGCCGCCGCGCCCCTGCGTCCGGCGGAGGACGCGGTGATTCTCGACACCACCGGCAACACCTTCCAGCAGAGCTTTGATCTGCTGCTACGGACCATCAAGGAGAGACTATGAATCGATTTTACCGTGTGGTCCACGCGATTTTGTGTCCACTGCTCCAGATGCTCTTTCCCCTCTCGGCAGAGGGGGCGGAACATATTCCGGACGGCGGGGCGGTGCTGTGCAGCAATCACGCCAGCGCCTGGGACCCGGTGCTGCTGGCGCTGAAAATCCCCCGAACCGTACCCCTGCGCTTTATGGCCAAGGCGGAGCTGTTCCGCAATCCGCTGCTGGGATGGCTGCTCAGGAAGCTGGGCGCCGTTCCCATCCACCGGGGGGCCAATGATCTGGGCGCCATGAAGACTGCCATGAAATGCCTCCAGGAGGGGCAGAAGCTGATCGTGTTCCCCGAAGGGACCCGGGTGGAAGAGGAGGGCGGCGCCAGCGCCAAGGGCGGCGCGGTGATGCTCGCCACCCGCACTGGGGTACCCATGGTGCCCATCTACTGCGGCGGGAAAAAGCGTCTGTTCCGCCGGGATACCGTGGTGTTCGGCGAACCGTACAGCCCGGTGATTGCCGGGCGCCGTCCCACGCCGGAGGAAAACCGGGAGATCGCCGAGGAGCTGATGGAGCGGATCTACGCGCTCAGGGAGGGTGTGTGAGATGCGGGTGATCTTGGCAAAGTCCGCCGGTTTCTGCTACGGCGTGCGGCGGGCGGTGGAGCTGACGGAGGGGTCGGTGGCTGCCGGAGAGCGTCCGGCCATGCTGGGTCCGGTGATCCACAACGGCCAGGTGATTGACGACCTCTGCCGCCGGGGCGCCCGCCTGATTCGCTGCGCCGGGGAAGCCCGGCCCGGAGAAACCGTGGTCATCCGGGCCCACGGGGAGGGCGAGGCCACCTATCGCACGCTGGAGGAAAAGGGCTGCCGGGTCATTGACGGCACCTGTCCCCATGTGCGGCGCATCCAGGCCATCGCCAGAAAAGCCCGGGAGGAGGGGCGGCAGATGGTGCTCATCGGCGACCCGGATCACCCGGAGATCCGTGGCATCTGCGGCTGGGGAGAGGACGTGCTGGTGTTCGCAGAGCCGGAATCTGTGAAAAAATGGCTGGAAAAACAGCCAAATCCCTGCGCCCTCCCGCTGACCGTGGCGGCCCAGACCACGCAGACCCGAGAAATCTGGGAAGTTTCTGTGAATTTTCTAAAAAAACAGTGTACAAACGCAAAAACATTTGATACAATATGTTGTGCTACGCATAACCGCCAGTCGGAGGCTGTGAAAATCGCCGCTGAAGTGGACGGGATGGTGGTAGTTGGTGACCGGCAAAGTGCCAATACAAGACATCTGTACGACTTGTGTAAAGACCTGTGCCCGCGGACTTTTCTCGTGGAGCGGGCGGAAGACCTTCCGATGGACAAGTTATCCGGGTGCCAAGTGG
>CALXDE010000114.1 GCA_944386965.1 uncultured Oscillospiraceae bacterium | reverse complement strand
GCCAGGGTGGTGACGGTGTTCTCCGTCTCCAGGATCAGATTGGGCTTGAAGTAGTAGCGGCTGAAATACTGGTCCACGATATTGCGGGTCCGGTTGCCCCGCTTGATCAGCACAAAGGGCAACTGCTGGAAGGCCCCGATATCCGCCCCCTGGGCGTACTGCTGGCGGATCTCCCCGGCCTGGTCGCCAAACAGCCGGTCGGTAAAGGCCCGGGGCACCACCATCACCAGCCGTTGCTCCGTCAGCGGGACGGTGACCACCTCCTCCATGGCGATGGGCTGGAAGCAGATGATCAGATCCGTCCGGCCGTGGGAGAGCTCGTCCTCCAGCTGGGTGGAATTCCCCTCAAACAGAGAGAACTCCACCATGGGAAACTCCTGCCGGAATTTGGGCAACACATCGGGCAACAGCGCCAGCCCGCAGGTGTGGGAGATCCCCACCCGGAGGACCCCCAGATACTGCCGGTTGATGTCCCCCACCTTGGAGAGATATTGGCTGTACTGGTCCAGGATCTGCGTGGCCGTGGAGACCAGAAGCTCCCCGGCATAGGTGAGAGACAGCTTGGGGGAGCGGGTGAACAGCTTGACGTCCAGCTCCCGCTCCATATTGCTGATGTGGTTGGACAGGGACTGCTGGGAGATGTAGAGGCGCTCCGCGGCTCTGGTGATATTCAGCTCCTCCGCCACCATCAGGAAATATTTCAGATGTTGGAAATTCACACAGCTCCCTCCCTGCTCTGGAGTGATGTCCATTCCGCCACAGCAACACAGCCGGAATGGCATCCTATGCCATCTTTTTCGGTTGCCCCGACCGGGACGAGAAAAAGGACCTGAAATTGAAGTATAATAGCCGCTCTGCGGCCATGATGCCATGACGGCGTAGCGCCGGAATGGTATCATGTGCCATCTTTTTCGGTTGCCCCGACAGGGGCGAGAAAAAGGGCCTGAAATTAAAGTATAATAGCCGCTCTGCGGCTATTATACCACAGCCGTTTGACTGTGGCAACCCTCAGGAAAAACATGATGTTCGGAAGTGAAAATATGTGTCATAATGATAACTAGAATCGGTATAAACCAGTGGGTTATCAACCCAAAATTTAATGTTTTAAGGAAGGAAGCTGGCTTATGAAATGTCTGATTATTGACGCTGTCTCCCCCGCCATTGCCGAGGAGCTGGGCAAGTACATGCAGGTTGACACCAAGATGCTTCCCACTCAGGCCGAGCTGGCCGGCATGATCGGCGACTATGACGTCCTGATCATGCGCGTGGACCCCGCCATCAACAAGGAGATCCTGGACGCCGCCAAGAATCTGAAGGTCATCGGCGTGTGCTCCGTGGGCCTGAACCACATTGATCTGGACACCGCCAAGGCCAAGGGGATCCAGGTCATCAACGCCCCCGGCCTCAACGGCAACGCCGTGGCCGAGCTGACCCTCTCCAAGATGCTGGATGTGGCCCGGCACACCATTCCCGCCTGCTACGACGTGAAGGTGAACAAGAACTGGGACAAGTACAAGTATGTGGGCTCCGAGTTGCGGGGCAAGACCCTGGGCATCCTGGGCTTCGGCCGGATCGGCCAGCGGGTGGGCGAGCTGGCCCGCGCCTTCAAGATGGACGTGGTGGCTTACGACCCCTATCTGCCCGCCAACGTCTTTGAGGAGCAACACGCCAAGAGCATGTCCATCGACGATGTGCTGAAGGTGTCCGACTACGTGACCATCCACATGCCCCTGAACGATGAGACCCGCCACCTGTTCAACGCCCACTCCATCTCTGAGATGAAGGACGGCGCCGTGGTGCTCAACATGGCCCGCGGCGGCATCGTGGACGAGCAGGCCATGTACGAGGCTCTGAAGTCCGGCAAGCTGGGCGGCTATGCCTCCGACGTGATGGAGAACGAGCTGGCCGCCGGCGGCCTCACCGAGGGTGCCACCTTCGATTCCCCCCTGTTCGAGTGTGACAATTTCGTCGTCACTCCCCACCTGGGCGCCCAGACCGTGGACGCCTCCCGGGATATCGGCGCCCACATCATCAGCAAGGTGAAAGAGGCTCTGGACCTGAAGTAAGTCACTTGATTTTTTGGGCCGCCCTTCGGGGCGGCCCTTTTTCTTCCATGTCTACCAAAATGCTACCAAAAAGTCCCGGGAGGGCCTGCGGCGCAGGGCCTCCCGGGACTTCCAGTTTCTGGGTGGCTACCAGGTTGCTACCAACACTACTTTTTCTTCGTTTAACGGGCCTGTTTCCGAGAAGCAGGCCCGTTTTTTGCATCTTTTTCGCCCTGTAAGGGGCGTTATACTCCTGTGTCATAAAAAATGCTACCAGAGCGCATCAGGTTCTGGAAATATATGGGATATACTTGATTTTACGGCACTCCTTTTTTGATCCAGATACCTGCGCATCGTATCACATCAAGAAACCAAATTTTAGGAATGGGCCGTCGCCTATCTGTGCCTGAGGGGCAAGTTTCCCGGCAAAGCGCCTATCGAGTTTATACCGGACCTGCCTCCAGATCCCGGCATCCATCCAGCTCTACCTCTGGGGGACAATTTGTCGTCCGCCATTTTCGCCATGCAGAGCGCCATCTTCCCTTGCCCCCACTCCACAAATCGGCCCAGCCGATAGCAGTGTGCTCCTGTCTGCCATGGCAGAGAGAGGTTTTCATGTCCCGCCCCGCCCGCAGGCGGGGGATTTTTTTGTGGCAAATGGGCATGGTGGGGCCTGATTTCCAATAAATGTATGGCGATGTGCAATTTTAGGTGGGGCGCATCGTAGGGGTGGGAGAATACTCACCCTTTGCCCCCTCAGACGAGGGGTGGGAATGGTGGGGCGTAGCATCCTTTGTGTCCTTTGGCTCCCGCTTATTTACATCGTTTAACCCGCGTAGGGGCCGGTGTCCTCACCGGCCCGTGAATTATAAAGGAGGAATTGACATGGCAAGCAACTACACGACGAACTATCAACTCAACCAGTGGGAGGCCGGGGACCAGGTGCTCCGTACCGACTTCAACCAGGACAACCAGAAAATCGACGCCGCCCTGGCGGGGCTGGACGGGAGGACAGAGGCGCTGGAGACAACAGTCGCAAGCAAAGGCAACTGCCAGATCTACACCACAAGTTACACCGGGACCGGGGGTGTCAATGAGGCGGGCGCTTGTTGCCTCATCTTCCCAAAGCCTCCCATGCTCTTTATCATCGGACACCCGCTCAGATACGGGATATGTGTCGGGCGGGGTACAGTGGTCTGCGTCGGATCGGATACACGCCAGACCACCACATGGTCTTCAGACGGTACAACTGTAAGTTGGTATAACTACAACGCGGCCATGCAGCTCAACGAGGAGGGAGAGCTCTATCAGGTCGTGGCCTTTCTGCCAATGGAATAAAAGAAAGGAGGCGCTCCCGGGAAAACTCCCGGGAGCGCCAAATCAGTTCGGAATATCCGAAGCTGTGCCAGAGGAAATTAGAACAGCTGGCTCATCTCGACGGTCTGACCGTTGATGGTCACGGTGACCTCATAGCGCATGAAACCATTCGCGGTGGGATATGCCACGCCCAGGTCGATATTGGTGTATCTCACGCCACCAACGCCGGTAGAGCCCAGAGCACCAGTGCCGGAGGCGATCTTTGTCACATCCTTGCTGTTGGTGTTCACGGCGACCACCTCATAGCTGAAAGAGGTAGTCTCGGTGGAGGCGGCGGCGGTGCGCACCTGCAGGCCGAGGTTACCGCTGTTATTATAGAACTCCGCCTGATACCGGCTGGTGGTGGGGGCGGTGCCGGAGGTGTGGTTGTCGTTGTCCACGATGACCACGGCGATGGCGCGGCCCTCGTCCATCACGAAGTAGACAGAGCCGTTGAAGTTGGTGGGATCGCACATCTCATCGATGGCGTTCTCGATGTTCTTCTCGGCATCCTTGTTGTCGAAGTACTCGATCTCGCGCTTGCCGTCCCACTTGTCGATCAGGACCACGTTGGCGTCCCGCATGACGTAGATGGCGGAATCCTGAGTGTCGGCGCTGTCAACATACACGCTCAGGTTGCGCTGCCACAGGCCCAGAGAAGTGCGCTGGCTGATGCTCTGCTCCACCAGGAGCACATCGTCGCGGTCGAAACCGCTACCGGTGTTAAAGTTCACGGCGCCGCCGATAGTCACATCACCGGAGGTGTAAGTCGGACCATAGTCGAAGGTGAC
>CALXDE010000113.1 GCA_944386965.1 uncultured Oscillospiraceae bacterium | reverse complement strand
CGCCCGCGTGGCGAAAAACGCCGTGGTGGCCGCCCGGGCCGAGGGGCTGAAGGCCGGCCTGATCCGCCCCATCACCCTGTGGCCCTTCCCCAAGCAGGTGCTGCGTGACGCCGCGGACCAGGTGAAGAGCTTCATCTCCGTGGAGCTGAACATGGGCCAGATGATCGACGACATCCGCCTGGCTACCCAGTGCCGGCGGCCGGTGACCCTGTGCAACCGGGTGGGCGGCATGATCCCCAGCCCGGACCAGGTGCTCCAGAGCATCCGCGAAGCAGCGAAAGGAGGCAACTAATCATGGCAATCGTATTTCAGAAACCCAAGGCCCTGACGGACGCCGTTCTGCACTACTGCCCCGGCTGCCCCCACGGCATCATCCACCGCCTGGTGGCCGAGGCCATCGACAGCCTGGGCATCGAGGGCAGGACCATCGGCGTGGCCCCGGTGGGCTGCGCGGTCATGGCCTATGACTACTTCACCTGTGACATGATCGAGGCCGCCCACGGCCGCGCTCCCGCCACCGCCACCGGCCTCAAGCGGGCCCGTCCGGAGAACATCGTCTTTACCTACCAGGGCGACGGGGACCTGGCCTCCATCGGCATGGCGGAGACGGTCCACGCCGCGGCCCGGAACGAGAACATCACCATCATCTTCGTCAACAACGCCATTTACGGCATGACCGGCGGCCAGATGGCCCCCACCTCCCTCCCGGGCCAGGTGACCCAGACCTCCCCCTATGGCCGGGACGTGAAGCTGTGCGGCTGGCCCATCCGGGTCTGTGAGCTGCTCTCCACCCTGGAGGGCCCTGAGTACATCGCCCGGGTGGCGGTGAACAACGTGAAAAACGTCAAGGCCGCCGGCAAGGCCATCCAGAAGGCCTTCCAGAACCAGGTGGAGGGGAAGGGCTTCTCCCTCATCGAAGTGGTGTCCGCCTGTCCCACCAACTGGGGCATGACGCCCCAGCAGGCGCTCAACTGGGTGGAGAGCGACATGATCCCCTACTACCCCCTGGGTGTGTATAAAGACAGAAGCGCGGCGAAGGAGGCGGAGGCGAAATGAAAACCACTCAGATTCTGATTGCTGGCTTCGGCGGACAGGGCATCCTGTTTGCCGGCAAGTTCCTGGCCTACAAGGGCCTTCTGGAGGATCTGCAGGTTTCCTGGCTGCCCTCCTACGGCCCGGAGATGCGGGGCGGCACCGCCAACTGCAATGTGATCCTCTCCGAGGAGGCGGTGGGCTCCCCCATTGTCACCGACCCGGATGTATTGATCGCCATGAATCTTCCCAGTCTGGAGAAGTACGAGGGCACCGTGGTGCCCGGCGGGCAGATCTATGTGGACTCCACCCTGATCGCCAAAAAGGTGGAGCGGGATGACGTGCAGGTGTTCTATATCCCCGCCACCAAGATGGCCAACGACGCCGGCGTCCCCACCCTGGCCAACATGGTGATGATGGGGTGCGTGCTCAAAAACAACCCGGAGCTGACCTTCGAGGGGACCGCCGAAACCATGGCGAAGCTGGTGCCCGCCAAGAAGGCCAACCTGGTGGAGCTGAACATGAAAGCGCTGGAGGCCGGAAGAGACTATGCCGGCTGAGAAATGGAGAGTCGCCTGCGTCCAGATGGATATGCGCCTGGGGGCAGTGGAGTACAACGCCGCCCATGCCGAGGAGTTGGTCCGCGCCGCCGCGGAGCGGGAACACCCGGATGTGGTGGTGCTGCCGGAAACCTGGAACACCGGCTTTTTCCCGGAGAACCTGTCCGGCTGCGCCGATCACAGCGGGGCACGGACCAAGGAGCGCTTCTCCCGCCTGGCCAGGGAGCTGCACGTGAACATTGTGGCCGGCAGCGTGGCCGATGAGCGGGAGGAGAAGTTCTACAACACCGCCTATGTCTTTGACCGCGCGGGCAGCTGCGTTGCCTCCTATGATAAGACCCATCTCTTCACCCACTCCGGGGAGCACAAGTTTTTTACACCCGGCGGCGCGGTGTGCCGCTTCTCCCTGGAGGGGCATGACTGCGGCCTCATCATCTGCTACGACATCCGCTTCCCGGAGCTCACCAGGACCCTGGCCGTCCAGGGGATGGATCTGCTCTTTGTGGTGAGCCAGTGGCCGGAAAAGCGGGCCATGCATCTGGACACCCTGGCCCGGGCCCGGGCCATTGAGAGCCAGGCCTTCCTGGCCCTGTGCAACAGCGCGGCCTCCGACACCGCCTGCTCCGGCCGCAGCGCCCTCATTGACCTCTGGGGGGAGACGCTGGCCCAGGCGGGAGGCGGCGAGGAGATCATCGCCGCGGACCTGGACTTCTCCGTGATCAGCGGTATCCGCTCCTCCATCAACGTCTTTCGGGACCGGCGTCCGGAGCTGTACCGCATCTGAACGCTTGGAATCAAAATGCAATTTATATGAAGAAAGGTGGCAATCCCCATGTCTCATACGTTTCCCATCACCCGCACCACCCACCCCAAGCCCAAGCCTGACCAGAGCAACCTGGGCTTCGGCAAGTACTTCACCGACCACATGTTCGTCATGGACTACGACGAGGGCCAGGGCTGGCACGACGGGAAGATCATCCCCTATGGCCCCATCAGCCTGGACCCGGCCTCCTGCGTCCTGCACTACGCCCAGATGATGTTTGAGGGCATGAAGGCCTATCTGAATCCCGAGGGGAAGATCAACCTCTTCCGGCCCTACATGAACGCCGCCCGTCTCAACCGCACCAACGAGCGCATGTGCATCCCGCCCATGGACGAGGGCCTGTTTGTGGACGCGGTGAAGGCCATCGTGAAGGTGGACGCGGACTGGATTCCCTCCGCCCCCGGCACGGCCCTGTACATCCGGCCCTACATCATCTCCGACGAGGTGTCCTTCTCCGTGGAGCCGGCCAAGCATTACCACTTCATCATTATTC
>CALXDE010000112.1 GCA_944386965.1 uncultured Oscillospiraceae bacterium | reverse complement strand
CCCATCACCGCTGACACCGACAAGTGCGTGGGCTGCAAGTCCTGCATGAAGATCGGCTGTCCGGCCATCAGCGTGGTGGACAAGAAAGTGGTCATCGACAACACCCTGTGCACCGGCTGCGGCGTGTGCGGGCAGCTGTGCAAGTTCGGCGCCCTGGGCGGCAAGAAGGAGGGTTAATCCATGGAAACCAAGAATATTATGATCGTCGGCGTGGGGGGGCAGGGGTCCCTCCTGGCCAGCAAGCTCCTGGGCAGGGTCCTGCTGGACAAGGGCTATGATGTGAAAGTCTCCGAGGTCCACGGCATGTCCCAGCGGGGCGGCAGCGTGGTCACCTATGTGCGCTACGGGGACAAGGTCTACTCCCCTATCATCGACAAGGGGGAGGCGGACTTCATCGTCTCCTTTGAGCTGCTGGAGGCCGCCCGCTGGACCGAGTATCTGAAAAACGGCGGCAAGGTGGTCACCAACACCCAGCAGGTCAACCCCATGCCCGTCATCACCGGGGCCATGGCCTACCCCGAGCACCTAGTGGAGAAGATGCAGGCGGCCGGGGTGGACGTGGACGCCATCGACGCGCTGAAGCTGGCCGAGGAGGCCGGCAGCAGCAAGGCGGTGAACATCGTCCTCATGGGCCGGCTCAGCCGCTATTTCACCGATATCCCCGAGAGCGAGTGGATGGCCGCGGTGGAGAAGAGCGTGCCGGCCAAGTTCCTGGAGCTCAACAGAAAAGCCTTCCGGCTGGGCCGGGAGGCGTAAGCGCTCCGGCGGTCCGCCGGAGGCTGGAAACAGCGGTATGTTCTCCCCAAAGCGGGATTGCTGATTACTTTATATTCAGAGAGGGATGATTCCAATGGAGCGTTATTACCAACCCGAGATCGAGTGTGCCAGCCGGGAACAGATCCTGGCCTGGCAGAACGAGCGCCTGGTCAAGCAGGTGCAGCATGTGTGGGACGCCGTCCCCTACTACCGCAGAAAGATGGAGGAGAAGGGCGTTACCCCGGCCGACATCCAGGGCGTGGACGATCTACACAAGCTGCCCTTCCTCACCAAGGACGACCTGCGGGAGGCCTATCCCTATGGCCTGCTGGCCGAGCCCCTGAAGAACTGCGTGCGCATCCAGTCCACCTCCGGCACCACCGGCAAGCGGGTGGTGGCCTTCTACACCCAGCACGACCTGGATCTGTGGGAGGAGTGCTGCGCCCGGGCCATCGTGGCCGCCGGCGGCACCAACGAGGATGTCTGCCACGTGTGCTACGGGTACGGCCTCTTTACCGGCGGCCCCGGCCTCAACGGCGGCAGCCACAAGGTGGGGTGCCTGACGCTGCCCATGTCCTCGGGCAATACGGACCGGCAGCTCCAGTTCATGGTGGATCTCGGGTCCACGATCCTCTGCTGCACCCCGTCCTACGCGGCGTATCTGGCTGAGAGCCTCATCGAGCGGGGCCTCAGGGACAAGATCAAGCTCAAGGCCGGCATCTTCGGGGCCGAGGCCTGGAGCGAGGAGATGCGCCAGGACATCCAGAACAAGCTGGGCATCAAGGCCTATGACATCTACGGCCTCACCGAGATCTCCGGCCCGGGCGTCAGCTTTGAATGCTCCGAGCAGACCGGCATGCACATCAACGAGGATCACTTCATCGCCGAGATTATCGATCCCAACACCGGCGAGGTCCTGCCCGAGGGGGAGAAGGGCGAGCTGGTCTTCACCTCCATCACCAAGGAGGCTTTCCCCCTGCTGCGCTACCGCACCCGGGACATCTGCGTGCTCACCCGGAAGAAGTGCTCCTGCGGCCGGACCCATGTGAAGATGAGCAAGCCCATGGGCCGCAGCGACGACATGCTCATCGTCAAGGGCGTCAATGTATTCCCCTCCCAGATTGAGACGGTGCTCCTGGAGCAGGGCTACAGCGCCAACTACCAGATCATTGTGGACCGGATCAACAACTCCGACACCCTGGAGGTCCAGGTGGAGATGACGCCGGAGATGTTCTCCGACCAGCTCAGCCAGGTGGCTGACCGGGAGAAGAAGATCGTGGCCGCCCTGAAGGCGATGCTGGGCATCTATGCCAAGGTGAAGCTGGTGGCGCCCAAGTCCATCACCCGCAGCGAGGGCAAGGCGGTCCGGGTCATCGACAAGCGGAAGATTTGAGAAGGAGGACGAGAGGAATGACCATTCAACAGATCTCTGTATTTCTGGAGAACCGGGCCGGCCAGCTGGCTGAGATCACCGCGCTGCTGGCGGAGCACGACATCGACCTGCGGGCCATCCATATCGCGGAAACCAGCGACTACGGGGTGCTGCGCGTCATTGCCAGCCGTCCTCAGGAGGCCGCCAACATCCTTCTGAGCAGCGGCTGCGTGCTCTCCATGACCCCGGTCCTGGCCGCCGCCGTCCCCGACAAGCCCGGCGGGCTGGCAAAGCTTCTGGCCGTGGTGGCCCAGGCTGGCATCGACATTGAGTATATGTACTCCATGTTCGGCAACGGCGACGGGCTGGCCTACATGATCTTCCGGGTGACGGATGTGGAGCGCCTGGCCGCCGTCCTCAGCGCCAACGGGATCACGCCCGCCACCGCCGAAGAGCTGGGCATCTGATGAGGAACGCGCGAGCCCGGCGGGCATAAGGCCCGGGCCGCGGCTCCCGGCAGCCCTTTCGGTACGCTTTCACTTCTTTGACGGGACGCGCCCCGCCGCTTTGAAAGGAGCGGCCGGGCGCGTCTGTGCGGTTCTCCATTTCCGGCGGTTTCTCCCCGCGGACTCCCGGCCTGCCCGGAGCGCCAGCCCGCCATCTCTCCGGCCGTCAAAAAAAGCCTTGACAAAACGTCAAGGCTTTTTTTGATGAAAATTGCCGGAAGCGGTACAGATCAGAACAGGTTCCCCTGCTCGTCAAACGGCAGATCATAGGGCTCTGTCAGAATCTCGATATGGGGATTGGCCTTGGCCAGGGGCAGCAGGCCCACGGAGATCTCGATGTCGTCGATGTGGGCGGTGTTGGGAATCCGGATCATCTTGAGATTCTCCTGGTCCTCCGCGTCCGGGCAGCAGCACAGGGCCAGCTGCAGGGCCTCCCGGTCGTTGTCCATGATCATGGGAATCTTCATCAGATGCAGGAAGGTGTTGGTCACGCCGGTGGGATAGGTCATCTCCAGCTTCATTTTGTTGAACAGGCGCCGGGTGGTGACCTCCGCCAGGCCGATGCCCTGGGCGTTGCCGTGCGTCTCGTCGCTCAGATCCAGCACCACCACTTTTTCCGCCTCAATGCCGCCCGAGCAGTACTTGGGCTGCACGAAACGGCCGGAGATATTAGGGTCCATACCGTCGCCGGAGAAGTTCTTCCCGATCTTGTCCACCACCAGCACATCGCACTTGTCAAACAGCAGGTGGGCAATGGTCTGGTAGGAGAGCTCCTTGAGCTTGGGCTCCTCCGTGATGATCTCCTCCGGGCTCAGGCCCTTCACCAGATACGTCTCATCGTAGGCGTTCTCCACAATGGCGATACCCCCCAGAATGGGGCAGTTCTCCATGATGGTCCGCCCATACTCCTCCACCAGCTCGTGCATGATGCCGGGGCTCTGGTGGTGGATGCTCTCCGCGCCGTGCTGCTTGCCCAGGCCAATGGCCATCATTTTCATCAGCCCGCTCTCATAGGGACCGCGGAAGGAGGTGTGGGGCTTGACGCGGTTAAACAGAAGGATGCCGTCCGCCTCGGAGGCGTTTTTGTCGATATAGACCGGCTGCTTGCGCACACCGGACAGACCGATCTGCACAGTTTCCATGGAGCTCTTGATGGGGCAGCCCATATTCTCCTCGGTGATGCCGTAATCCGTCAGGATCTGGGTCTGACCCTCCGCGGTGGCGCCGCCGTGACTGCCCATGGCGGCGACGATATAGGGCTCGGCCCCCTTCGCTTTCACAAAATCCACAATCGCCCGGGCCATCAGCGCGTAGTGATTGATGCCGCGGCTGCCGCAGGTGATGGCGATTTTCTGACCGGGCAGGATCTTGCCGCCGATCTCGGGACGGTCCAGCTCCCGGGTGACGATGCCGGCGAGCTCCTCGGCGGGGATATGGGTATCATCAAAATGCTGACGGATCTTCACCATCTTGGGAACGGGGACATTTTGAATCAGTTCAGTAATTGTTTCCACAGAAATATAACCTCCCTCTTGTTTGTTGGAATAGCAGCGCCTGGTAAATTCAGTTATACCGGGATTTGCCTCAAATGTCAAGCGGCAGAGCGCCTCGCCCGGCGCAAGCCGGCGATTCTCCCGCCGCTCAGTCCTCCGGGGACCGGTTTTGCAGAACGGCGGGATTGACCACATTGGGAGGGACCCGTCCCTCCATAATGGCGGTGAGTCCGGAGAGGGCCTCCGCGCATATGGCCATCCGGCAGGGCACCGTCAGACTGCCGGTGTGGGGGGTGAGGACCACATTGTCCAGGGCCAGCAGGCCGGGATAGATCTGGTTGGGTTCCTTCTCGTACACATCCAGCGCCGCCCCCTTGATGGTTCCGCGCTCCAGGGCCCGGCAGAGGGCCTCCTCGTCCACCAGTCTGCCCCGGGCAGTGTTGACGAAGTAGGCGGTGGGCTTCATCCGCGCGAAGGCCCCGGCGTTGAACATGTGGTGATTCTCCGGGAAGTAGGGGGCGTGGAGGGTGACGCAGTCGCTTTCGGCCAGCAGTTCGTCGAAGGGCAGATAGGTGACGCCAAATTCCTCCTCCACCTCCGGCGCGGCGCGGAACTTGTCGTAGTAGACCACATGCATGCCCATGCCCTGGGCCTTCCGGCAGACCCGCTTTCCGATCCGCCCGAAGCCGACGACCCCCAGGGTGCTGCCGACGATCATGGTGTTTTCATTGGAGAAAAGGGGCGTGTGCCAGATCCCCTGCCGCAATTGACGGTCGTAGCGGGGGATGCCCCGCATCACGGAGAAGATCAGGGAGGCCGCCAGCTCCGCCGTGGCCTCCGTCACGGCGGTGGGGGCGTTCACCACCGGAAGCCCCCGCTGAGTGGCGTATGCCCAGTCGATGTTGTCGTAGCCCACGCCGAAGTTGGCAATGGCCTTGACCCCATGTTCCACCGCCGTGTCGATCACCGGTTTGTCGGCGACCATATTGATCACCAGATAGCTGCCGCACTCCGGGAGAAGGCCCAGCGCCTCCTCATAGGAGAACAGCCGGTCGCTCTCCGGCATGACAAAGGCGTAGCGGTCCTCATACGGGGCGAGACACGCCTCCGGCACCCGGGCAGAGAGCAGAATCTTCGGTTTCATGGAAATATCCCTCCTTATGGGCGTATATCGCGGCTTACAGGTCCTCGGAGAGCCCGCGGACCTGGGCGCAGGTTCCATTCCAATAGGCCTTCAGCACCCGCAGTTCGTCTCCGACGCAGAAGTGGCGGACGCCCAGATCCCGGTAGTACGTCATTTTCTCCACCGTGTCGCACTCACACCGGGGGGCCACGCCCAGCTCCAGGGCGGTGCGGATCACATATTCCTCCACCTCCCGCAGCTCCTGGGCGTGGTCAGCGGCGTTCCACCCCCGGCTCATGCTGTAGTCCGAGGGGCCGAACTGGACCATGTCCACGCCGGGGATGGAGCAGATCTCCCGGATGTTCTCCACAGCCTCGGCCTTCTCGATCATAAAGGCCTTCACCACATTGCGGACCATCTGAACGTGCTCCTGCTGGGGCAGGAAGCCGTGGTAGCCGATCCAGCGGCCGTTGGGAAATCCGAAGCGCCCGCCCTCCGGACAGTCCGGCGACAGGCAGAAGATGCTCTCGGCCACCTCCTCCGGGGTCTTGTGATCGGTGTACAAAATCCCCTGGAACCCGGCGGCGGCAGCCTTCTGCGCCACATAGTGGCGGTTCTGGAAATCCACCTTGATCATTGTGCCGGTGTGGTGGAGCTCAGCCGCCCGGACAAAATTTTCAAAATCGGCGGGGTTGTGGGGCGCGTATTCCGCCAGAAATTCCAGGTAGTCGAATACGCCCGTGGAGGCTGCCGCCTCCGCGGTGGCGGGACTGATGGTAAACAGGCGGGTGGCGATGGTGGGTCTGTTGGCCTGGAGCAGCGCGCGGATCTTGTTCTCGGGAACCGGCATGGGTAGTCCTCCTTATTCTCTTTTTTCAGCCGGCGAAGGAGCCGGATGTCTCATACGATCAGGATACAGGGCCCGGGGCGGAAAGTCAAGGCACGGACCGGGGAAGAATAGGACAGACGGTCATGGCAGGAGCGCGGCCAGCACCGCCTCGGCGGTGTGGACACCGTCGGCGGCGGCGGAGAGAATGCCCCCGGCATAGCCCGCCCCCTCCCCGCAGGGATAGAGCCCCCGGAGGGCCGGGGACTGGCGCGTTTCATCCCGGAGGATGCGCACCGGGGCGCTGCTGCGGCTCTCCACGGCGGTGAGCACCGCGTCCGGGCTGTCAAAGCCCCGGACCCGGCGGCCCAGGAGGGGCAGGGCCTCCCGCAGAGCGGCGCGGACAAAGTCCGGCAGGCACCGTCCCAGGTCCGTCCAGGTCACGCCGGGGCGATAGGTGGGCATCACCCGCCCCGGTCCGGCGGAGGGGCGGCCGGCCAGGAAGTCCTCCACCCGCTGGGCCGGGGCCCGGAATCCCCCGCCCCCCAGGGTGAAAGCCGCCTCCTCCAGCTGCCGCTGGAAGGCGATGCCCCCCAGGGCTCCGGCGGGGAAGTCCGCGGGGGTCACATTGACCAGGAGCCCGCCGTTGATGTTTTCCCCGTCCCGGGCATAGTAGCTCATGCCGTTGGTGACGGCCCGGCCCGGCTCCGAGGCGGCGGCCACCACCTGCCCCCCGGGGCAGACACAGAAGCTGAACACGCTGCGCCCGCCCTCCAGATGGCAGGAGAGCTTGTAGCTGGATACCGGCAGACAGGGGTGGCCGGCATACTTTCCATACTGGGCCATGTCCATCGCCCGCTGAAGGTGCTCGATCCGCACCCCCACGGCGAAGGGCTTGGCCTCCATGGGGAGGCCCCGGCCGTGGAGCGGCTCCACCGTGGCCCGGGCGCTGTGGCCCAGAGCCAGCACCGCCTGGGCGGCGGGGAGGA
>CALXDE010000111.1 GCA_944386965.1 uncultured Oscillospiraceae bacterium | reverse complement strand
ATGCAGATGATCTTCCAGGACCCGGTGGCCTCCCTCAACCCCCGCATGACCATTGAGGAGATCGTCTCCGAGGGGCTGCGGGTGGGGGGCATGAAGGACCGGGCGCAGCGCCTGGAGCTGGTGTACGGCATTCTGGACAAGGTGGGCCTCACCAAGGACCACGCCACCCGCTATCCCCACGAGTTCTCCGGCGGCCAGCGCCAGCGGGTGGGCATTGCCCGGGCCCTGGTCACCAACCCCTCCCTGGTCATTGCCGACGAGCCGGTGTCCGCCCTGGATGTGTCCATCCAGGCCCAGGTCATCAACCTCTTCAACAAGCTCAAGGACGAGATGGGGCTGACCATCCTCTTCATCGCCCACAACCTCTCGGTGGTCAAGTACTTCTCCGACCGCATCGGCGTGATGTACATGGGCAAGCTGGTGGAGGTGGCGCGGGCGGACGACCTCTACCTCCACCCCATCCATCCCTATACCAAGTCCCTGCTTTCCGCCATCCCCCAGCCGGACCCCCTCTTTGAGCGCCGGCGGGTGCGCATCCCCTATGACCCCTCCGTCCACCCCTATGACCGGGAGGAGCCCCAGTACTACGAGATCCTGCCCGGCCACCGGGTTTACGCCTCTCCCTCGGAGTATGAGCGGTACCGGAAGGAGCTGGGGCTGCGGTGAAGATCGTCTCCCTCCGGTCCCTGGGCCGGTTCGCGGCTCTGGAGGCGGCCAGCGCCGCCGTCATGCTGCTCTACCCGGCGCTGACGGGCCTGGGCTACAGCCGGCGCGCCCTGGGGGACGGTCTGGGCGTGGCGGGAATCCTTCTGCTGGTGATGGGGCTGTTCCGGCTGGTAAACCGCATGGGGCAGTTCGACTCCATCCGGTACGGCTTCCAAAAGTACCTCGAGGTCATCCGCACCAGGGACTACGTCCGCTCCAAATCGAAGTTTCCCAGTCTGACGGACTATAAGGCCAGACATCCCTATCAAAAAGCGTATCTGCCGTTTCTGGCGGCAGCGGCGGTGGACATTGCCCTCTCGCTGCTGCTGGTCTGACGGCGGGAAAGGAGCATCCTATGCAGGTTTGTTTCGGCCCGATCCGGGAGGTGCCGGTGCGGGCGTATTTTGTCCGGCAGGGCGGCCTGGCGGCGGCGGACAGCGCCGCTGCCCGGGAGCTGGAGCTGGCGAAAGCCTATGAGGCCTTTACCGGGGCGCCGGGCCAGGTGGCTTGTGTCCGGGACTACCGGAGCGGCGGGGCCAGCGTCTTTGTGGGTCTGGGGGACGCCCCGGACCCGGAGACTGTCCGCCGGGGCATGGACAAGCTGACGGCCTGGGCGGAGGGGCAGAGGATCGCCCGGCTGGGCGTTTCAGCCGCCGGCCTCTCCGGCGGCCAGGTGCGCGGCGCGGCGGAGGGGGCGGTCATGGCCGCCTACCGGTACACGCCGTATCTGACCGTCAAGCCGGAGCGCGCCCTGGAGGAGGTCGTGATCCAGGCGGAGGCGGAGGCGCTGGCGGAGGGCCGGGAGGGCGTTGTCCTGGGTACGGCCGTCAACATCGCCCGGGATCTGGTCAACGAGCCCTCCAACGTGCAGACGCCCCTGCGCCTGGCCCAGGAGGTCCGGGCGCTGGGCGAGGCCTGGGGCTTCCAGGTGGAGCTGCTGGAGGAGGAGCAGATCCGCTCCCTGGGCATGGAGGCCCTCTGCCAGGTGAGCAAGGGCTCCCCCAACCCGCCGGTGGTCATCGTCATGCGCTATATGGGCGACCCGGCCCACCCGGAGGACGTCACCGCCCTGATCGGCAAGGGCGTCACCTATGACAGCGGCGGCCTCAACCTGAAATCCGGCCAGCGCTTCACCACCATGAAGCACGACATGGCCGGCGGGGCCACGGTGATCGGCGCCATGTGCGCCATCGCCCGGCAGGCCCTGCCCGCCAACGTGGTGGCCGTGGTGGCCGCCTGTGAGAATCTGATCTCCGGCACGGCCTACCGGCCCGGGGACATCATCGGCTCCATGGGCGGCAAGACCATCCAGATCAACAGCACCGACGCCGAGGGGCGCCTGACGCTGATCGACGCCATCACCTATGCCCTCTGGTATGAGCACGCCTCCCGGCTGGTGGACATCGCCACGCTGACCGGGGCTGCCCGGCGGATTCTGGGCGAGTACGGCGCGCCGGTGCTGGGCAACGACGACGCCCTCTGGTCCGCCCTGGCGGCGGGGGCGGAAGTCTCCGGGGAGCTGATCTGCCGGGTCCCCCTGGTGCCGGATGCCCGGAGCAAGATCCGGGGGGATGTGTGCGACCTGCTCAACACCTCCCTGGCGGAGACGGGGGGAATGGTCACCGCCGCTCTCTTCCTGGAGGAGTTCGTGGAGGGAAAGCCCTGGATGCACCTGGACGCCTCCGGCCCCCTGTGGCTGGACCACGCCATGCCCTACACCCCCAAGGGGGGCTCCGGCTGGGGCGTCCGCGCCCTCTACCACATGGTGAAGGGCATGGCCGCCCGGTGAGCTTCCCGTTCCCCCTTTTGCCTGCGGACACAGCGCCCGGGACATCGTCAGGATGTCTCGGGCGCTTCTGTGCGCCGCCCTCCCGGGCGGTCGGACCGCGGCGCGAATTTCCTTGACAGAAAATTCCGGGAAGTGCTAGGATATTTTTGTAAAAACCCGGGCGTTTCCCGGCGGAGGGGCGACTTCCCGGGATGGAGAGCGGCGGGGGCGGCCAAAATTTTTCGCTGCCCGCCGCCCCAAAAGCTACGGATGCCCGTAGAGAATATCCTTCGCCCTGGCGGAGGGGAAAGGCGGCGGAGGCATGGAGGACTACCTGTCTACCCGGGAGGCGGCAAAAAAGTGGGGCGTGTCGGAGCGGCGGGTCAACCAGTTCTGCGCCCAGGGGCGCGTGGCGGGGGCCCGGAAGATCGGCGGAGCCTGGGTGATCCCCGCTGACGCGGAGAAGCCCGGGGACCCCCGCCGGAGCCGGCGGGCACAGGCCGGGGGACGGCCTGCGCCCCAGCCCCGGGAGCCGCTCTCCGGCGTGACGCTGATGCCCCTGATGAACACGGCCTTTGTCCCGGGGCGCTGCATGGCGGCCATCGCCGCCATGGAGGAGGAGACGCGGCGGAGCGTCGCCCTGGCGGAGTACCACTATTTCAGCGGCCAGCCGGAGCGGGCCGTCCGGGAGACGGAGCCCCATCTCACCAGCCCGGACATGGGGGTGCGGCTGTCGGCCTGCCTGCTGTATGCCTACGCCAATCTCTCCATCGGCAAGATCCAGCGGGCCAGATTCGCCCTGGGGGAGATGAACGCCGCCCTCTCCGCCGCCGGCGCGGCGCCGCCCCAGTTCCGGGCCGCGTCGGCCTTTGTGGCGGCGGCCGCGGCGGTGCTGCTGCATCTGCCGCTGCCGGAGGGCCTCCCCCCGGCGGAGGAGTTCCTGCCCCTGCTGCCGGAGGGTCTGCGGGCCTTCGCGCTGTATGTCCAGGCCCACCACCTCTATTTGCGGGAGGAATACGGCCGCAGCGCCGGCATGGTGGAGGCCATCCTGGCCATGGGGGCGGAGCGCTACCCCATCCCCGCCATCTATCTGCATCTGATGGCGGTGATGGACTACATGAGCCTGCGCCGGTCGGACCAGGCCAGGGACCACCTGCTGGCCGCCTGGGAGCTGGCCCGGCCCGATGATCTGATCGAGGGGCTGGGAGAGCATCACGGCCTTCTGGGCGGAATGCTGGAGGCGGTGATCAAGCCCGGCTGGCCGGAGGATTTCCGGCGGATCATCGACATCACCTACCGCTTTTCCGCGGGCTGGCGGCGGGTCCACAATCCGGAGACGGGCCACGACGTGGCGGACGACCTGACCACCACGGAGTTTGCCGCGTGCATGCTGGCGGCCCGGGGCTGGACCAATCAGGAGATCGGCGCCCACATGAACATCTCCCCCAACACCGTCAAGCGCCATATCTCCACCGCGCTGGAGAAGCTGCATATCCGCCACCGGCAGGACCTCAAGCGGCATATGCTGCAGTAAAGCCCCCATGCCCCCGGGATTTTCCCCGGGCATGACCCGTTTTTCCCCCGGGAACGGGTGATGTCAGACCGGCGATTTTGTGATAGAGTCAGACTGTCAGAGCAGATCGTCCGGTGGAGGCGGAAAAGGGGGGCGCGTGATGCGGGCTGGACAGTGCTGGACGGAAGGGGCCTTCTCCCTGGGCGGAAGAGGCGGATACCGCGCCGGGCGGCTGGCCTGGGGCGCGGGGAAAGCGGGCGTCAGATCCCCGGGAAAAGCCGCCGGCAAAAGGAGGGCGCTGATGGCGCTGTGCGTGGCGCTGACGCTGCTGGCCCTCGCGGGGACCGGCGCGGCGGCCCGGCCGGTCCCCCTGAGGGGGGACGGCGGTTTCCTCAGCGCCGGGACAGCGGCGCCGGAGGGCCGGGGCGGCGCCTGGATGGAGGAGCTCCGGCAGATGCCGGATGTGCTGCTGGAGGTCTACGGCGGACAAGCGCTGCTGGGCGGACGGATGGGAGGCCGGACCCGGTAAGCACGGCCTCTCGGCAGGGGAAGGCTCCGGGCGTCCCGGACGGCAGGCGCTCCTCTTCCCGCGGACGGCCCGCCAGGGGATTTCTGGACGGAAAAGAAAAACAACACCCGGGCGGAACAAAAGCGTTCTGCCCGGGTGTTTTCTTGGACAGGGGGACGGAGAGCCGGCCCAGGGCCATATTGCCGGGGAGGTGCCGGTCTGCGCCCCTGGGGGGCGTCCGGTCAGTTGGAGGACGCCTGGGCGGCCTTTGCCCGGCGCTCCTTCAGCTCGGCGCGCATCTGCTTGGCAAAGGCGGGGGTCAGGGGATAGAACTTCAGAATGATCACCGTGGCGATCAGGAGAATCACGGGGTAGATGATCTTGATGTTGAGGATTACATCCACCACCGCCTGGCTGTTGGGGTCGGTGTTGTAGTTGACGGCGGCCAGGGCCACGCCCACGATGGTGGTGGGGAGGGCGCTGGCAAACTGCCGCATGAAGGTGATGACGGAGTTGACGAAGCCGGCCTGGACCGTCCCGAACTTCCACTCGGTGTAGTCGGTGCAGTCGGGGATCATGGCCAGACACCCCACGTTGGCCATCACAAAGCCCAGGGAGCCCAGGAAGCTGTTGAAGATGATCTCAGCCACGGTGAGGTGCTCCCGGCGGATGAACAGCAGGATGGAGGGCAGGGCGACGATGACCATGCCCAGCAGGACGGTGCGGCTCTTGCCGAACTTGCGCAGGATCAGGGGCATGACCGGGATGAACACCAGGCTCACCCCCAGGGTGACCAG
This sequence comes from uncultured Oscillospiraceae bacterium, assembly GCA_944386965.1. The sequence goes on along the minus strand of CALXDE010000111.1, from coordinate 4,330 downwards.
GGAGAAGACGGATTTGAGCATCGTGCTGCCCACCACGCTGCCCAGGTAGTACAGGGAGGTGGCGGAGGTGGTGGCGTTCACCAGGGTCACGACGCCCAGCATCAGGGAGGCGCAGATGACGGCCCGGTTCTTGAAGATGATGGCCAGCTGCCCCTTCCAGCGGAAGGGCTCCGGCGTGGGCAGGGAGTTGTAGTAGTCCACCCGGCGGGCGCCGTGGGCGGAGAGCAGGCCGGTGACGATCATGGTGACGCAGACCACGCCCGCGCTGGCCAGCCAGCCGGTCTTGGGGTCCTCAAAGTGCTGGACCAGGGGCATGGTGATGACGCCCACCACCGCTCCGGCGATGAAGCCGCCGTACTGACGGCTGGTGAGCAGAAGGTTTCGCTCCTGGGGGTCGTGGGTCATGACGCTGTTCAGGGCCTGCCAGGGCACCGTGAACTGGGTATAGAACGTGGCGTAGAGGAACAGGGCCACGATGTAGTAGATCCACATGCCTGTCTCGGGCAGGGACGGCACGGAGAAGAGCATGATCACCACCGCCGCCCACAGCAGAATGCCCATCATCATGTGGGGGCGGTACTTTCCGAAGCGCTTGGTGTTGGTGCGGTCGGCGATGCGGCCGATGATCAGGTCGTTGGTGGCGTCCCAGATCAGCATGACGGTGCTCAGGATACCCACGGCACCCACATGCAGCCCGGCCACGTCGCTCAAAAAGTTCATGGCGTAGGATGTGCGGAACTGGGAGGCCATGGTGCTGGCGACGCCGCCCATACCGTAGGAGATCAGTTCTCCCTTGGTCATCTTCCGGTCCTGTTCACTCACCTGAGGGGTCGTTTTTTCTTTTGCCATCTCTCTCACTCCTTCATATTTACCCGGCTTGCTTGTTATGCGGAAGCGGGACCGCTCTGGGGCATGTTGGGCTTGGCGTCCGGAGGCAGAAGGGGCTGATAGCCGCCCTCGGCGCTGACCCGCTTCTGGAACTCGGCCTTGGCGGCCTCCACCAGCTCCGGATTTTCCAGCAGGTCGATGGCCGCGGCGGCCAGCACCTTGCCGGCGTAGAGCAGGCCCTTGTGGGCGATCGAGCTCTTGCCTTGGGCCACCATCTGCCAGCTGTGCTCCACCGTGCCGCCGGCGCAGGTGGCGGCCACGATCTGGGAGGTGGGGCACACCCAGCTCACATCTCCCACGTCGGAGGAGCCGGAGATGGACTTGGCGGAGGGGGTGTAGGGCAGGATGAAGCGGTTGATGCCGCAGCGGTCGAACTCTTCGCCCAGCTGACGCCCCTTCTCCCCCATGGATTTCTCCAGCCGCTCGGCCATGGTGACCCGGCCCTGGATGGTGCTCTGGATCTCCTTGGCGAAGTCGTACTCCTCCTGGGTATAGGCGGGCAGGCCCACCTCCTTCATGTTCCGGTACAGGATCTCCTCCAGCGTGTGGTTGACCAGAATGTTGGAGCAGCCCTTCTCCAGCTGGATGGAAACCTGGGTCCCGGTCATCATGGCGGCGCCCTGGGCGATTTGGTTGACCCGCTCATAGATCTCCTTCACCTGGCTGTTCTTTGGCGCGCGGATCAGATAGACCGACTCGGCATGGGCCTGCACCACGTTGGGGGCGTCCCCGCCGGTGTTGGTGATGGCGTAGTGGACCCGGGCCTCGGGGATGATGTGCTCCCGGAGGAACTGCACCCCCATGTTCATCAGCTCCAGGGCGTCCAGAGCGCTGCGGCCCAGGTGGGGGCTGGTGGCGGCGTGGGCGCTGACGCCCTGGAAGGTGTAGCGCGCCCGGACGTTGGCCAGAGAGCTGAACGCCCACACGGCGTTGAGGGCGTTGGGGTGCCAGGACAGGGCGATGTCCACCTGGCTGAACACGCCGTCCTTGGCCAGGAAGGCCTTGGCGGAGCCGCCCTCCTCGGCGGGACAGCCGAAGTACACCACGGTGCCCGGGCACTGCCTGGCCTTCAGATACTCCTTGACCGCCACAGCGGCGGCCAGACTTCCCGCTCCCAGCAGATTGTGCCCGCAGCCATGGCCGTTTCCGCCCTGGGTCAGGGGCTCCTTGTGGGCGACGCCCGCCCGCTGGCTCAGCCCCGGCAGGGCGTCGAACTCACCCAGAATCCCGATGACCGGGGCGCCGCTCCCATAGGTTCCGGAGAAGGCCGTGGGTATCCCATCCAGACCGGCGCGGACGGTGAAGCCCTCCTTCTCCAGCGCGGCCTGCAAAATGGCGGCGGACTGCTCCTCGGTGTAGTCCGTCTCCGGGTGGTCCCAGATGGCGTCCCCGATGGAGAACAGCATCTCCGCCTTCTCATCCAGCAGGGACAGCGCAGTCTGTTTGCTCATGTGCTCTCTCCTCTCTGTTTGTGTTGAAACGCTCCCGCCGGCGGGCGGCCGGCGTGTGGGAACTTTTGTCTCCAGAATAGCAGGAATTGACAATTCCACAGAGATATGAAATAATTACAGGGGTGTATTTTTTGTGTAATACAGACAAAGGGCGAGGGGGTTGGCTCCGTGAAAACAGAACAATTTCAATATGTCCTGGAGCTCTTCAAGACCGGCTCCATTTCCAAGGCGGCCAAGAAGTTCTACATGTCCCGGCCCAATCTGAGCAACTCCATCCGCACGCTGGAGGATGAGCTGGGCTTCGATATCCTGGAGCGGGGCGTGAACGAGGTGAAGTTCACGGAGAAGGGGCTTGCCTTTGTCCGGCACTGCATGAGCGTGGTCAAGGAGCTGGACGAGATCCAGGCGCTGGCCGACAAGAAGTCCCGCCTGCAGTTCGGGGTGGTCCACCCCAACCATCCGCTGGTGGAGAACGCCTTTATCCGGCTGTGCCGCGCGGTGAGCGAGCGGGGCGAGCACGCCCAGTACAAGCTGTCGATCTTCCGGGAGTACCAGTACGAGGGGATGTCCCTGCTCAATCAGAAGAAGGCCGACCTGGTCGTCACGGTGAGCGCCGATCTCAGGGCCCCTGCCCTCTCCCGGGAGATGCGGGAGCGGGGCTTGGAGTACCGGAAGCTGTGCGACCTCACCTGCTGCGTCCGGCTGTCCCGGCGGCACCCCCTGGCCGATGATCCGGACTTCTCCCTGCAAAAGCTGAGGGACTACCCCTTTGTGGACTACCGCATCAAATCCGACCGGGCCTCTCCCTATAACCGGCTGTCCGGCGCGCGCTTCATCAACCTGGAGAAGATTATCCAGGTGGATTCAGGCAATATGCGCGCCCGGGTGGTGGCGGAAACCGACGCCTACGGCGTGGGAGCGGCGCTTCCCCAGGAGCTGACCGACCGGCAGGGCCTGCGCTGCATCCCCATCCCCAACTTCACCATGGAGCTGGGCACCATCCGCCGCGCGGGAGAGCCGGAGTCCGACCTGGAGCGCCAGTTTATGGATTACCTTCGGGAGGAGATGGCATTTCTGAACCCCGAAGCGCCGGAGCAGGCCGTCCCCGTCCAGCGGGAGTGACATCCGGAGCGGGGGGCGATCCGGCCAGCGCCGCCGATGGGAAAAGGGCGGGGATATGAGGCAGCTCATATCCCCGCCCTTTTCGGCGGCCGTTTTTCCCGGGGGAGCGCCCTTTTCCGTTTTACCCCACCCGTTTGGGACCCGGCAGAGGCGGGCCTTGCGCGGGGCGGAACACGCGGGCCTATGCCGGGCGCATATTGTTTCCCGCCCAAAAACACGGTATGATAGAGGCAGATTGGAATTTCAGGCGGAGGAGTGACGGATTTGGAAAACGGGAATCACAGCAAGCCCATCTGCTACAACTGCTTCCAGGAGAAACCGGAGGGGGAGGGTCCCTGCCCCCACTGCGGGTTTGATTTGGCGGAGAATGAGAAAAAATACCCCGTGGCCCTCCGGGCCGGGACGGTGCTCAATGGCCGGTACATCATCGGCCGGGTGCTGGGACAGGGCGGCTTCGGCATCACGTACCTGGCTCTGGACACCCAGCTGAACGCGAAAGTAGCTGTCAAAGAGTTCATGCCCAACGACATTGCCACTCGCGTCGGCACCACCGTGTCCGTTGCCATGGAAAGCAAATCGGAGGAATTTACCTACGGCGCCGAGCGGTTCCAGGAGGAGGCCCGGACCCTGGCCAAGTTCATGGGCAATCCCAACATTGCCGGTGTGTCCAGCTACTTTGACGAAAATGGGACCTCCTACTTCGTCATGGACTACATCGAGGGCATCTCTTTCAAGACCTATATCGCCAATCACGGCGGGAAAGTCAGCGTGGAGGACGCCCTGAATGTGATGATCCCGGTTTTAAGAGCGCTCACCGCCGTCCACGCCGAGGGCTTCATCCACCGGGATGTGACCCCGGACAACATCTA
>CALXDE010000110.1 GCA_944386965.1 uncultured Oscillospiraceae bacterium | reverse complement strand
GAGCGATCTCCTCTGCCAGGAAGTCGCCGAAGTCCATGCCGCTGACCGCCTCCACCACCAGCTGGGCCAGGGAGAAGCTGTCGTTGGAGTAGACGCTGTAGGCCCCCGGGTCCGCCTGGAGGGTCTGACCGGCAAGGCGCTCCAGCAGCTCGTCGGTGGCGTCGTATTCCCCGTCGGCAAAGAGGAAGGAGCCGGGGCCGGCGCTGCCCATAAGGCCGGAGGAGTGGTTCAGGAGCATCCGCACGGTGATGTCCGCATACCGCTCGTCGGCCATGGTGAAGTCCGGGAGATAGGTGGTGACCGGCTCGTCCAGATCCACTTCTCCCGCGTCCACCAGCAGCATCACGGCCGCGGCGGTGTAGGTCTTGCTGACAGAACCCACGCCGTAGAGGATGTCGTCGGTGAGGGCGCGGTTTTCCGTCAGGGAGTAGGCGCCGGTGCCGCCGGTGAGGACGATCTCCCCGTCCTCCCACAGGGCGTACTGGACGCTGGTGGCGCCGCCGTAGGTCATGGCGGCCTCCGCCTGGGCCCGGGCAGTCTCCTGCAAGGCATCTGAGGCCTCCGCCGCCTGGGCGGCCGGGGCCAGGGACACCAGCAGCACCAGGGCCATCGCCAGGGCGGAGAGGCGCGTTTTCAACTCTCTCATGGCATGCTAATCCTTTCTGATTACCAAAATCAAGGGACGGCGGCTGCGCCGTCGCCCCTATTATACAGGAAGCGGCCCGTTTGTCAAATGGGACAAATCCCCATCATCGCGTACTTTTAGGACGCGATGAACGCCCCTGAACAGGGCAGGGGCGATTTCTTCACCGCGCCGGCGATTTCCCACCGTCTTCCGCGCCAAAGCGGTTGACAAAATCACCGCTGGGGGATAGAATCCTCTTGCCTGTTCCTACCACTGTATGAAGGAGGCCCTTTCCGTCCTATGAAGACCATCTGCCAAATCGGCGTCATTTTCGGCGTCTGCTGGGTCAGCGAGATCCTGGAATCCCTGCTCCCGTTTTCCTTTCCCGCCAGTGTCATCGCCATGGTATTGCTGCTGGCGCTGCTGTTGACGGGGCTGCTGAAATTGGAGCGTGTCCAGGAACTGTCCCATTTCCTGCTGGCCAATATGGCCATTCTGTTTCTCCCCTCCCTGGCGGGCATTATGGAGTACGCCGAGGTGCTTGGGCAGTATCTGGTTCCGCTGCTGCTGATCTGCGTGGTCAGCACGGTGCTGACCTTTGCCGCCACGGCGCTGAGCGTCCGGGCCGTGCTGGCGCTTATGGAGAGGGGGAAGGGACGTGTCTGAGCTGTACGCCTCCCCCTTTTTCGGAGTTGCCCTGAGTGTGCTGGCCTTCTGGATCGGCGTCAGGGTCCAGAAAAAAACGGGGCTTGCCATCTGCAACCCCCTGCTCATTGCCGCGCTGCTGGTCATCGGCGCGCTGCTGCTGCTCGGCGTCCCCTATGACGACTACAACCAGGGGGGCGAACTGATTACCCTGTTCCTGTCCCCCGCCACCGCCGCTCTGGCGGTCAGCATCTATAACAAGATTCAGCTGCTCGGGAAGAACTGGCTGCCGGTGGTGGTGGGCTGCACGGTGGGCTCCCTGGTTTCCATGGGCAGTGTCTTGCTGATGTGCCGTCTCTTTGGGTTGGACGAGGTGATCACCGTCTCTCTGCTGCCAAAATCCGTCACCACTGCCATCGCCGTCAGCATTGCCGAATCCCACGGCGGTATTCCATCGTTTACCGTGATCGCCGTGTGCATCACCGGCATTTTGGGCAGCATCATCTCCCCGTTCCTGATCCGTCTGTTCCGGGTCAAAAATCCCGTGGCCGCCGGGCTGGCGATCGGCGCCAGCTCCCACGCCGTAGGCACCTCCAAGGCTCTGGAGCTCGGGGAGACTGAGGGCGCCATGAGCGGTCTGGCAATCGGGGTCTGCGGCCTGGTAACGGTACTCTTTTCCATGTTCCTGCTCTGAAACAAACCGCAACCGCCCTAAAAGCGGCGGCTCCGGCAAAATGCCGGAGCCGCCGCTTTTCGCTGTTTTTCAGGGGCGCGTCACTCCACCGTCACGCTCTTGGCCAGATTCCGCGGCTTGTCGATGTCACAGCCCTCTCCCCACGGGGCCAGCCCCGTGGGGACCCCTCTTATTTCTCTTCCTCGGGCGGAGTGAATCCGCCCTGCGGCAAGATGTTCGCTCCGCGAACATGCTTGGACGCGCCATCCGGCGCGAGCGCGGCTGTGCGTTCTCCCGATGCCTGCCCCCTTACTCCACCGTCACGCTCTTGGCCAGATTCCGCGGCTTGTCGATGTCACAGCCGCGCATGAGAGCCACATAGTAGGCGAACAGCTGCAGCGGCACCACGCCAAGGCTGGGCAGCAGCATGTCGCAGGTGTCCGGAATGGTGATGACCGCGTTGGCGTTTTTCTCCATGTCCGCCCGGCGGCCCTCTGTGGTCAGGGCCAGCACGTCGGCGCCCCGGGAGCGGACCTCCACCACGTTGGCCATGGCCTTGTCAAAGAGCTTCCCATAGGTGCCCAGAGCCACCACCAGTGTCCCGTCCTCGATGAGGCTGATGGTGCCGTGCTTGAGCTCCCCGGAGGCGTAAGCCTCGGAGTGGATGTAGGAGATCTCCTTGAGCTTCAGGGAGCCCTCCAGCCCCAGGGCGTAGTCCACGTTGCGGCCGATGAAGAACACGCTGTCGTGGTTGAAATACTGGGAGGCAAAGTACTGGATGTCGTCCTTGTTGGAGAGGATCGTCTCCATCTTCCCCGGCAGCAGCAGCATCTCGTCCAGCACCGCATGGTACTCGCTCTCCTCCACCGTGCCCAAGATCCTGCCAAAGTACAGCGCCAGCAGGTCCACCACCGCCATCTGGGTGGAGTAGGCCTTGGTGGTGGCCACGGCGATCTCCGGCCCGGCCCAGGTGTAGAGCACCTGATCGGACTCCCGGGCGATGGAACTGCCCACCACATTGACAATAGACAGGATATGCCCGCCCAGGCGCTTGGCCTCCCGCAGGGCAGCCATGGTATCCAGTGTCTCCCCGGACTGACTGATGACCACCACCAGCGTCCTGTCGTTCACAATGGGGCTCATATACCGGAACTCCGAGGCCAGGGCCACCTCCACCGGGATGCGGGTCATCTTTTCCAGATTGTACTTCCCCACCATCCCCACATGGTAGGAGGAGCCGCAGGCCACAATATAGATTTTCTGGATATTCCGGATCTCCTCCGGCGTGAGGCCAAAGTCCTCGAAGTAGACCTCCCCCTCCCGGATGCGGGGAAAGATGCACCGGCGCAGGGCCTCGGGCTGCTCCATGATCTCCTTGAACATGAAGTGCTCGTAGCCGCCCTTCTCCGCCGCGTCGATCTCCCAGTCCACGTGGGAGATCTCCTTGTCGATGGGCTGCATCAGGTGGTTGTAGCACTGGATGCCGTCCTTGGTGAGCACCGCCAGCTCATCGTCGTCCATATACCCCACTTCCCGGGTGTACTTGATGATGGCGGTAACGTCGCTGGCCAGGAAGCTGCACCCCTTGCCATATCCCAAAATCAACGGGCTGTCCTTGCGCACGGCGATGAGCTGGTCGGGCTTGTCGGCGCAGAGGATGCCCAGGGCATAGGCCCCCTCGATCCGCCGCAGGCACCGGCCCACCGCCTCCAGAATGTCCACATGGTCCGTCTCATAGAA
>CALXDE010000109.1 GCA_944386965.1 uncultured Oscillospiraceae bacterium | reverse complement strand
CTTGGGTCCCTTTTTTATTTTCATTGACCATATGGCATGCGCCGCCCCCCAAGATTTCGTGTTTTCCATTCTTTTGTCGTTCCGCCCGTTCGTATTTCGACCGCTGAAATTCGTGGACAAAATGACGATGTGAAATGGGATGACGACATGTTATCGATTGGCCGGGGCTCTCCCCTGGGAGGGGAAAGGCCGCAGGCAGGGCTCTCCAGGACCTTATGCGGACTCGGAAGGTCCTGCCCCACAACCCTAATGGAACACAGGGCGGCGGAGAATTGCGCAGGGGCGGCTTTGCCGACCTTTGAGCATCAGATGCCGAAGGGTGGAGTGACCCTTTGGGCGGCGAAACCCAAAAAGAAAGACACGACCTGCGTCGTGTCTTTCTTTTTGGTGCGCGAGGCGGGACTTGAACCCGCACGTGCGTAATGCACACTAGAACCTGAATCTAGCGAGTCTGCCAATTCCACCACTCGCGCGCATCCGTCCTCTTCGGGAAGGTGGTGCGAGTGACGGGACTTGAACCCGTACGACGGTTGTCACACGCCCCTCAAACGTGCCTGTCTACCAGTTCCAGCACACTCGCATTTCTGTTTCCCTCAAGGACAGCAGAATTATTATAGCGGTTTCTGCAGGCTTTGTCAACCTTAAATTTTCCAAAATCGCGGTTTCTTCTCACACCTGGCTGAGGACCTCTCCAATGGGCCGGCAGATGGTGAGATCGGCTCCCGTTCCGGGCAGCTCCGTCTTGTTGATGACCACCAGCTTGTCCCCCCGATAATAGCGCACCAGGCCCGCCGCCGGATAGACCACCAGAGACGTGCCGCCGATGATGAACACCTCCGCATGCCGGATGGCCGCCACCGCACGCTCCAGCGTGTCCTGGTCCAGCCCCTCCTCGTAGAGTACCACATCCGGCTTGATGGGGCCGCCGCAGGCGCACCGGGGCACACCGGTGGTGTGCTGGATGTCCTCCGCCGAGTAGAACTTCCCGCAGCGCTCGCAGTAGTTGCGGTGGACGCTGCCGTGGAGCTCCAGGACATTTCTGCTCCCTGCCTTCTGGTGGAGCCCGTCGATATTCTGGGTGATGACCGCCCGGAGCTTCCCCGCCTGCTCCAGCTGGGCCAGCCGGGTATGGGCTGGGTTGGGCCGGGCATCCAGGCAGAGCATCTTGTCCCGGTAGAAGCGCCAGAACGCTTCGGGGTTGCTTTTATAGAAGCCATGGCTTAAAATAGTCTCCGGCGGGTAGTCATACTGCTGGTTGTACAATCCGTCGGTGCTGCGGAAATCCGGGATGCCGCTCTCAGTGCTCACGCCGGCGCCGCCGAAAAAGACAATGTTGTCGCTGTCCGCAATCCACTGCTTCAACTGCATGATTTCGTTCATCCTGCACCTCCAAGGAGATTTTTTATGAATATTCAGATTTTTGGCTCCTCCAAATGTTTCGACACCAAAAAGGCCGAGCGTTGGTTCAAGGAGCGGCGCATCAAATACCAGTACATCGACCTCTTCAAAAAGGGCTTCTCCCCCGGGGAGTACCGCAGCGTCCGGGCAAAGCTCTCCTATGAGGATCTGGTCAACACCAAATGCCGGGCCTATCAGGACCTGTACATGGCCTACATCACCCCCGACGCGGCGGAGGAAAAGCTCTTCGAGCATCCGCAGCTGTTCCGCACCCCCGTGGTGCGCAATGGCCGGGAGGTCACCGTGGGCTACCACCCGGAGATCTGGGAGAAATGGGAATAGCGGAAAGAGGGAGCCATGGCTCCCTCTTTTTTTGCCCGGTTTCCGGAGCGCTCACACATAGCTGTTCTCCGCGTGGACCACAGCGTAGTAGTTTCCGGGCATCTCCCGGACCTTTTTCCGGATCGCCCGCTCCACCTCTCCCTCGTCCATGGGCAGGTCAAAGGGAACGATCGCGTCAAAGATCAGATTGGTATGGGAGGGCCCCGGCACCATGCGGAAGTCGTGGATGGTGATGCGGGGGTCCACCGTCTTCACCAGCTCCGCCACATCCTGGCGCAGATGCACGGTAGTCTCATCGGTGACCACCGGGTCCATGTGAATGGTGGCCACGCAGCGCATCCGCACCGCCAGCTCCCGCTCCACCGTATCCACCACGTCGTGGAGCTCCAGCATGTCGCCGTCGGCGGGCACCTCGGCATGGAGGGTGATCATCAGCCGGCCGGGACCGTAGTCGTGGACCACCAGGTCGTGAATGCCCACGATCTCCCTGTGGGCCATTACCAGCTTCTCCACCGCCTCCACCAGCTCCGGAGACGGTGCCTGGCCCAGGAGCGGGCTTATGGTATCCACCGCCGCGTCGAACCCGCCTTTGAGGATCAGCGCCGCCACCACCAGACCGCACCACCCGTCCACCGGGAGGGCGGTCACATGGCCAACCACCGTGGAGGCCAGCACCGCCGCCGTGGCCAGCACGTCGCTGCGGCTGTCGGTGGCGGTGGCCAGCATGGCTGCCGAGTCGATGCGCCTGCCGATGGCGCGGTTGTAAAGGCTCATATAGAATTTGACCGCAATGGACACCGCCAGGATCGCCAGGGCCAGCGGGCTGAAGGCGACCGCCTCGGGGTGAAAAATCTTTTCCACGCTGCTTTTGAACAGCTCCACCCCCATCAGCAGGATCAGCATGGCCACCACCAGGCCGGAGATATACTCCATGCGGCCGTGGCCGAAGGGGTGCTGCCGGTCCGGCTCCTGGGCCGCCAGCTTGAAGCCCAGCAGCGTCACCACGGAGGACCCGGCGTCGGACAGGTTGTTGAAGGCGTCGGCGGTGATGGCGATGGAACCGCTCACCGTACCGGCCAGAATCTTTCCCAAAAACAGCAGGATATTCAGGCAAATCCCCACCACACCGCACAGCACACCGTAGCCCCGGCGGACCGCCGGGTCCGCCGTCTGCTGCCAGTTGGGAATCAGCCGCTTTGCCAAAAACTGGATCATCGGACTCACTTCTTTCGATTATCGGGATAAAACCACCGCTTTGTCGGCAGATAACACACAGGGATCAGCCACAGCAGCACCGCATACGGCACCGCCCCATAGCCGGCCCCCATGGTGGCCAGGGGGACGGTGCACGAGATCGACCAGGGGACAACGGCGGCAAGGGTAATCGCCGTATTTTCAATATCCTGCGCCAGCTCCTCCCGGCTGGAGTAAAACCGGCGGAGGAGCTGCTCGGTGAGGATAATCGCCACAGACTGGTTGCAGAAGATGGAGATGCTGGCCAGGGCCGTTCCCAGCGCCACCGGAAGCCGGCCGAATCTCTCGACCCCTTTTCCCAGCTTTCCCTCCAGCGGCCCCAGCGCGCCGATCCCCTCCAGAATGCCGGAGTACATGCCTGTGCACAGCACCACCAGACAGGTGGAGAGCATACTCACCACGCCTCCTCCCGCCATCACGGCGGACAGCGCCTCCTGTGTCGGCTGGTATCCGAACAGGGCGATTGCGAGCAGCTCTCCCGGGGAGAGATGCTGGCTCAGAAGCCCCACCGCGGCCGAGGCAGCAGCGCTGGCGGTCAGCGCCCAGGCGATCGGCACCCGGCACAGCGGCAGCACCAGAATCACCACCACCGGCACCAGCGCCGGCCAGGTCAGGACAAACTGCTCCTCCAGCGCCGCCGAGATCGCGCTGTCCATCCCCGCGATCGGATTGCCCAGGGACAGCACCAGATAGACCAGCACGGTCAGCCCCGTGGCGGGAAGGGCGGTGAGGAACATGCGGGGCACATTGCGGTACAGGGAGGTCCCTGTCACCGCCGCCACCAGATTGGCCGACGAGGAGGCCGGGCTGCACCGGTCACCGAAATAGACTCCGGACAGGATCGCCCCCGCGGCCATGGACACGTCGACGCCGCCGGAGCGGGCCAGGGCCATAAAGATGATCCCCGCCGTGCTGGCTACGCCGAAGGAGGTGCCCAGGGCATAGGACATGACGGCGGTCAGGAAAAACGCCAGCAGGAGAAACAGGTTCGGCGTGATGAGCCGTATGCCGTAGTACACGCAGTAGGCGATGGTCCCGCTGGCACGCCACAGGCCCGTGATCGCCCCGATGAGCAGCAAAATACGCAGGACGATCCCGGCTGTCCGCCCCTTTTCCCACGCCATCCGCCACAACGCCCGGGGCGCGGCGCCCATGTGGAGTCCCAGCACGGCAAAGAGCACCACGCCGCCGGCCATCGCCCAGGCCACCGGCCAGCCCATCACCAGACAGGCCAGCAGCAGCGCCAGAAAAAGCGCAAAAATCAATCCCGTCATTCCCGCATCGCCTCATCCCCTATTCTTCCGCCCTGTCCCGGCCACGGATGGTCAGGGTATAGTGGCAGCAGAGCTGATCCAAATCCTCGTCCGTGGCGGCGGGCAGGCGCAGCTTCCCCCCGCAGCGCCTGCACACCAGGTCCACCGCCCCCGGCCGCACCTCCATGGCGTAGGCGTGGCTGCCGCAGGTGCAGGAAATCCCATCCCGCCCGGCGATATCCCGCAGCTCCGAGAGGATCTCATACATGATGAGGGAGTCCGCAAAGTGGTTCTCCTCCGGGTCCTTCAGCTTTCCGGCGGTGATCTCCAGCTCCCGCATGGCAGAGCGGACCCGGCCCTCCTCCCCGATGTAACAGCACAGCTGCTTGCTCTCCGGGCAGCTCAGGGCGATGCCCGGCCCCTGAAGCAGGGCCTTGGCATCCACCTCGGCGATGTGTTCCCCGCCGCAGATGCCGCAGGGCACCGTCAGCCGGAAGCGCAGGCCGTCCGTCTCGCTGATGAATTCCGAGTCCCCGCAGTCGCACACCGCCGCCGCAGGCCCGGCCTGGAGCGCGAATACGGTGCGGTTGGCGATGACCGCCTTGCCGCACTTGGGGCAGATATATCCTATGGTACGCATGGGCTCCATCAATGGTCCCCCCTTTTCACATTGACTGCTATTATATAACAGACACGGAGATTTTTCCAGTGGCAATCCTGACGTTTCCCGCAAAGTCCCTTGCGGGGCGTGTCTGGCTGTGATAGGATATCCCTGTACAAAAAAGGAGGGGAACCCATGCACATAGAACATGTCGCGCTGTATGTAACAGATCTGGAGGCCGCCAAAGCATTCTTTGTCCGGTACTTCTCCGCCGTTCCGGGCGCGCAGTACCACAACCCCCGCACCGGCTTCACCTCCTATTTTCTCACCTTTGCCGGCGGCGCCCGTCTGGAGATCATGACCCGGCCGGACCTGGTGGACCGGGAGAAGCCCCCGGCCGCTTCCGGGTACGCCCATCTGGCCTTCTCCCTGGGGAGCCGGGCAGCGGTGGACGCGCTGACGGAGCGGCTCAAGGCGGACGGCTACACCGTCCTCAGCGGCCCCAGAGTCACCGGAGACGGGTACTATGAGAGCTGTATCCTGGACCGGGAGGGCAATCAGATCGAACTGACCGAATAAAAATAGAAGCGCATAGCTCCGGGCGCCGTCTCTTTTGAGACAGCGCCCGGAGCTATTTTTGTTGACAGGCGTTATATTTTCCAGTCCTCTGCGCACACTAGGGGTACATCTCAGAAAAGCGAGGGATTCCCATGGAGAAAAAAATCGGCCGCCAAACCCTCCGGCTGGCCAACCCGCCGGCCGTCGCCTCTCACGCCTGCATCGGCGGCCGACACGAGGGGCAGGGCCCCCTGGCACAGTGGTTCGATGCCCTCAGCGAGGACGCCTTCTTTGGCGAAAAGACCTGGGAGAAGGCGGAGTCGGTCATGCAGAAGCGGGTGCTGGACCTCGCCCTGAAAAAGGGCGGCCTCTCCCCTGCCGACATCGACTTCATCTTTGCCGGGGACCTGCTCAACCAGTGCATCGGCACATCCTTCGGCCTCAGGGACTCGGGCATCCCCTTCTACGGGCTCTACGGGGCCTGCTCCACCATGGGGGAGGGGCTGGCCCTGGCGGCGCTGCTGCTGGACGGAGGCTTCGGCCGCCGGACGGCGGCCATGACCTCCTCCCACTTCTGCACCGCCGAGCGGCAGTACCGCATGCCCGTGCCCTACGGCTCCCAGCGCACCCCCACCGCCCAGTGGACCGCCACGGCGGCGGGCTGCACCATTCTGGAGCGGGAGGGCAGCGGGCCGGTGGTGACCCACGTCACCTGCGGCACGGTGGAGGACCTGGGCATCACCGATGCCAACAACATGGGCGCCGCCATGGCCCCGGCGGCGGCCGCCACGCTGACGGCTTTTTTCCGGGACACGGGTACCCGCCCCGGCGATTACGACCAGATCGCCACCGGGGACCTGGGGCAGCTGGGCAGCGACATCCTCCGGGATCTGATGGAGCGGGAGGGGTTTCCCCTGGGCGCAAATTATACCGACTGCGGCCTGCTGCTCTTTGACCGGGAGCGTCAGGACATGCACTGCGGGGCCAGCGGGTGCGGGTGCAGCGCCAGCGTGTTCAACGGTTACCTCCTCCACCAGCTGGAGAGCGGGGCCTGGAACAACCTGCTCTTCGCCCCCACCGGGGCCCTCCTCTCCCCCACCTCCTCCTTCCAGGGGGAGAGCATCCCCGGCATCTGCCACGCCGTTTTGATCGAGCGGCAGGCAATAAGAAAGGATGGATGACGTGAATGGAGTATCTCAGAGCCTTCCTGTGCGGAGGGATCTTATGTGCCATCGGCCAGATCTGCATCGACAAGACCAGGCTGACCCCAGCCCGGATTTTGGTGGGGTATGTGGTGGCCGGTGTGTTCTTACAGGCCGTGGGTGTCTACGGACCCATTGCGGAGTGGGGCGGCGCCGGAGCTACGGTGCCCCTGACAGGGTTTGGGGCGAACCTGGCCAAGGGCGTGGAGAAGGCTGTCTCTGAACAGGGATGGCTGGGGATCTTCACCGGCCCCTTCACTGCCGCCGCCGGCGGCGTGGCCGCGGCGGTGCTCTTCGGCGTCATCGCGGCGCTGCTGTTCAAGCCCGGAGAAAAACGATAGCACCAGCGGGGGGCGGAAATTTCGCCCCCCGCTTTTTGTGAAATCTTTGCAGTCAGGTCTTGACAAATACCCCATGGGGGTATATAGTGTTTGCAGAACCTAACCGGAAGGAGTGATCCGATGGGGGATTGCTGCGCCACTGGTAAACACAAGGACCGCACCGACGAGGAGGTCCGCCGCCTCACCCACCGTCTCAGCCGCGTCGAGGGGCAGATCCGCGGGCTCAAGGAGATGCTGAAAAACGACGCCTACTGCATCGACATCCTGGTGCAGGTGTCCGCCGCCACCGCCGCCCTCAACAGCTTCAGCAAAGAGCTGCTTGCCACCCACATCAAGACCTGCGTGGCGGAGAACATCCGCAACGGCAACAACGAGGTGGTGGACGAGCTGGTCTGCGTGCTGCAAAAGCTGATGAAATAGCTGCCGCTCCATCCCGGTTCCCCCGTAACTTCCCTGGAAAAGAGGTAACTTCCATGAAACACGATAAATTCATCGTCACCGGTATGACTTGTTCCGCCTGTTCGGCCCATGTGGAGAAGTCCGTCAGCCATGTGGAGGGGGTCAGTGCCTGCAGCGTCAACCTCCTCAACGGCAGCATGACCGTGGACTACGACGAGGCCGCCACCTCCCCGGACAAGATCGTCGCCGCCGTGGTGGAGGGGGGATACGGCGCGGAGCTGGCCACCGCCGCCG
>CALXDE010000108.1 GCA_944386965.1 uncultured Oscillospiraceae bacterium | reverse complement strand
CCCGGGTGGCCTTTCTCAACGAGAGGATGTGGGCGGAGCTGTTTCTCCTGAATCGGGAGGACCTCCACCGGGAGATCCGGGGAATGATCGACCGGCTGGAGGAGTATGACGCGGCCCTGGCCGCCGGAGACGAGGCGCGGATGGCCGCCCTCCTTCGGGAGGGCCGGGAGATCAAGACCGAGCTGGACCGGGAGGACAGGGAATGATGGAGACAGTACAGGTAACGGCATCCCGGGACTATGAGGTCCACATCGGCAGCGGCCTGCTGGACACCTGCGGGGAGCAGATCGCCGCGGTGACGGCGTCCCGCCGCTGCGCCCTGGTGACAGACAGCACCGTGGCGCCGCTGTATGCCCAGCGGGTGGAGGCGTCTCTCCGGGGGGCAGGCATTACCCCCTGCACCTATGTCTTCCCGGCGGGGGAGCGGCACAAAACCCTGGCTACCTATGGGGCGATCCTGGAATTTCTGGCGGAGCAGAAGCTCACCCGGTCGGATTTCGTGGTGGCTCTGGGGGGCGGCGTCACCGGGGACATGGCGGGGTTCGCCGCTGCCACCTATCAGCGGGGCATCGACTATATCCAGATGCCCACCACCTTCCTGGCCGCCAGCGACTCCTCCGTGGGGGGAAAGACGGCGGTGGATCTGGCGGCGGGGAAGAACCTGGCCGGGGCCTTCTGGCCGCCCCGGCTGGTGGTGTGCGACTGCGATACCTTCTCCACCCTGCCGCCGGACACCTTTGCCGACGGGGTGGCGGAGACGCTCAAGCACGGCCTCATCGCCGACGCCGCCTTCTTTGACTTCTTGATGAAGGAGCCCATCCGGGACCATCTCCCGGTGGTGGTGAAGCGGAACGTGGAGATCAAGGCCGCCGTGGTGGCGGAGGACGAGCGGGAGCAGGGGAAGCGCAGGCTCCTGAACTTCGGCCACACCCTGGGCCACGCCATCGAGAAGTGCAGCGGCTATGCCGTGCCCCACGGCCACGCGGTGGCCATCGGCATGGTGCTGGCCAGCCGGGCCGCCGAGCGCCTGGGGTACAGCCCCAGGGGGACGCTGGCGGCGGTGCTGGCCGCCAACGAGCGGTACGGCCTGCCCACTGCCTGTCCCTACGGGGCGGAGGCGCTCTACGACGCCGCCACCGGCGACAAGAAGCGCCGGGGCGGCACCATCGACGTGGTGGTGCTGGAGAAGATTGGCCGGGCAAAAACCGTGAGGCTGGACATGGAGGGCCTGCGGGCCTTTGTGGAGGCGGCGCTGTAGAAACCGGCGCGGTCCATTGCACGAAAGAGGAGGGACTCCACCTTGAACATCACCATCCATCCGGTACCGCTCCGGGGCGAGATCACGCCGCCATCCTCCAAAAGCCAGGCCCACCGGCTGCTGATCGCCGCCGCTCTCACAGACCGGGGGAAGAGCGTCATTCACGGCCTTGCGGACTCGGAGGACATCCGGGCCACCCGCCGGTGCCTCACCGCCCTGGGGGCCCGGATCGAGGAGCCGGGGCCCGGCACCGTCCAGGTGTCCCGCGGCCTGGGCACCGCCATAGTGGAGGCGGGGCCCGCCCCCATCCTGGACTGCGGAGAGAGCGGCTCCACGTTGCGCTTTCTCATCCCTGTGGCCCTGCTGGTGGACGGCAAGGCCGCCTTCACCGGCCGCGGGAGGCTGATGGAGCGGCCCCTGACCCCCTATGAGACGCTGTTTCGGGAGAAGGGCGTTGCCTGGGACTTAAAGGACGGCGTCCTCACCGTAGATGGAGGCCGGGGGTATGACGCCCTGGCCCTGGACCCCGGCGAGTACCGCCTGCCGGGGAACGTGTCCAGCCAGTTTTTCACCGGCCTGCTGTTCGCCCTGCCCCTGCTGGAGGGGGACTCGGACCTGATCCCCACCACGCCCCTGGAGAGCCGGGACTATCTGGAGATGACCCGGCAGACTTTAGAGATTGCCGGGGTTCACAGCCAGTGGCGGGGGGATGCGCTCCATGTCCCCGGCAACCAGACCTACCACGCCTTTGAAGCGGCCGTGGAGGCCGACTGGTCCCAGGCCGCCTTCTGGTACGCCGCGGCGGGCATCGGCAACGGTGTGACCGTGGCAGGAATGGACGAAAAGTCCATCCAGGGGGACCGGGTGATCCTGGAGTGGGGGCGGATGCTCCGGAATGAGCCGCTCCGCGGCGGTGTGACGGTCCCCATTTTGGGACAGGGCGGTGCCGGAAAAGCGGCGGCCCACTCTGTCCGGCCGGACCGGCCCGAGCGGTATGCGGTGAGCATCGACGTGTCCCAGGCGCCGGACCTGGTGCCGCCGTTGGCGGCCTGGGGGGCCCTGACGCCGGGGTGCGACCTGTATCTCAAAAACGCCGGGCGCCTCCGGCTCAAGGAGAGCGACCGGCTGGCCGCCGTGACGGAAGTCTTGAACGCCTTGGGGGCCGACGTCACCGAGGAACCGGACCGCCTCATCATCCGGGGGCGGGAGAGTCTCCCGGGAGGGGTGACGGTGGACAGCCACAACGACCACCGCATCGCCATGATGGCCGCCATCGCCACCACCAGGTGTGAGAGGGAAGTGACCATCACCGGGGCGGAGTGCGTCAGAAAATCCTATCCCAATTTCTGGGAGGACTACAAAAAACTGGGAGGGATCATCCAGTGAACTATACGATTTTCGGCGAGTCCCACGGAGCGGAGATCGGCGTGGTGCTCACCGGCGTGCCGGCGGGCATTGCCCTGGACCGGGACTTCATCCTCAGGGAGATGGCCCGCAGGGCTCCGGGGCAGAGCGCCCTCTCCACCGCCCGGAAGGAGGCGGACATTCCGAAGATCGTCTCCGGGGTGTTTGAGGGGAAAACCACCGGCGCGCCCCTGTGCGCCGTCATCCAGAACACGGACACCCGCTCCAGGGATTACGAGGAGCTGCGCCGCAAGCCCCGGCCCAGCCACGCCGACTACGCGGCCTTCGTGGCCAGCGGGGGGTTCCGGGACTACCGGGGCGGCGGGCATTTCTCCGGCCGGCTGACGGCCCCCCTGGTGTTTGCCGGGGCGGTGGCCAAACAGTTGCTCTCGGGGCGTGGCATCACCGTCTCCGCCCGTATCACCCGGCTGGGCGGGGTGCAGGACCCCACGGAAAAACAGATTGAGGACGTTATCCTCTCCGCCAAGCGGGACGGCGACAGCGTGGGCGGCACCATCGCCTGCGCCGTGGAGGGCATGCCCGCGGGCCTGGGGGCTCCAGACTTTGGCTGCAATGTGGAGGGCATCTTCTCCCAGCACCTCTTCGCCGTGCCGGCGGTGAAGGGGGTGGCCTTCGGCGCCGGGTTCGCCCTGGCGGACATGCGGGGCAGTGAGGCCAACGACCCCTTCTACATGGACGAGGACACGGTCAGGACCCGCACTAATAACGCCGGCGGCGTCAACGGCGGCATCACCAACGGCATGCCCATCACCTTTGCGGTGGTGCTGCGGCCCACCGCTTCCATTTACAAGGAGCAGGACACGGTGGACCTGGATACCAGGTCGGACACCAGGCTCATCATCCACGGCCGCCACGACCCGTGCATCGTGCCCCGGGCAGTGGTGGTGATCGAAGCGGCGGCGGCCCTGGCGGCCTGGGAGGTGCTGGAGCGGGGGCCGTGGCGGCCGTAACCGAGCATTTTTGCGGAGCAAAAATCTCGCCGCAGGCGGGATTCACTCCCGCCGAGGAAGTCAAATGGAAGGGGCCCCGCGGATGCGGGCATCTGCGGGGCGCGCCACGACCCGTGCATCGTGCCCCGGGCGGTGGTGGTGATCGAGGCGGCGGCCCTGGCGGCCTGGGAGGTGCTGGAGCGGGGGCCGTGGCAGTAAAAAAGGAGGAGGGCCTATGGGACAGCCCAGGTGGGACAACTACGCCATTGCCGCAGAGCAGGCGAAAAAGCTGTTTCTGGAGTACGACCAGGAGCGTATCATCAAAAAGCTGAATCTCCGGGCGGACGGGGACTATATTTATATTCGTTTTCTGGATTTGGATTACCGCATCCACCGGCGCACCGCCGGCGTGGAAAAGTGGGAGGGGGACGGCCCCTACACCGACGGCAGCAGCTTCAACGAGGTGATGACCCTCTTCGACGTGCTGTGCTGGTCCAGGGAAGGGGCCTGCCTCTCCGGAGAGTGGGTGACCCTGTCTGCCCTGGGGGGCGGCGTCCACTCCGCCTCCTCCCCCTCCGGCGGCATGTTCCGGAATGCAGTCGAGCGCATCACCCGGCGGGAGGACCGGCTGGCGGAGGTGCTGGAGCACATGGGCGGCGTGGTGATGCCCAAGGGGGAGCCGGGCTATCAGATCCCGGTGTTCCCGTTCCTGCCGGTGTATGTCCAGTACTGGCGGGGGGACGAGGAGTTCCCGCCCCAGCTCAACCTGCTGTGGGACAGAAACACCACGCGGTTTCTCCACTATGAGACAGTCTATTACCTGACGAATTTCCTGCTGGAGCGCCTGACAGCGCTGCTGGAGCGGGAGACGCCGGCAGGGGAGCAAGCATAAAAAAACCGCGCGGCAGACCGCGCGGAAAGAAAGGAACTACGACCATGGATCTGGAAGCATTGCGCACGGAAATTGACAGCATCGATACCCAGCTGACCGATTTGTTTGTCAAGCGGATGAAAATTGCCGCGCAGATCGGGCAGTATAAGAAGGAGCACAACCTG
>CALXDE010000107.1 GCA_944386965.1 uncultured Oscillospiraceae bacterium | reverse complement strand
CTTGAGCCGGCGGAGCCAGCTGCTCGATGGCCTTTTCATTGGTCGCGGCCTTCATGTCATGGGGATGAACGCCGCCAAAGAAAGCTTGTGCCATTGTCTTCACCTCATTTTTACTCCTTGATAGCCGCCCGGACAGGGGGAGCTCCCCGCCGCTGATGCGGAGGCGGGCCTCTCTGGACAGGAGACACTATCACATACTGCGCTTCATTCTACACCCTATTTTGAAAAATGTCCAGACTGTGAACGACAACTTTTTAAAAAAAACCGCATTTTTGTACAGGTTCTTTGCGGCTTCCCACACTTTTTCCCAGCTCTCCCAGAAAGCGGCGGCCTCCGCGTTTTCCTTGCCAAGCGGCGGGAAACATGATATGCTGTTCAGCACAGGGGGCCGGCGCGGGCCGGTCCACCCCAATGAAGGCAGGAGGCCGTGACACGATATGATGGCACAACAGATCGACCGCAGACAGCTGAAAGCGCAGATGAAGGAGATGCTGCGCACCGCCCAGGTGAGCCCCAGGGGGATGACCTGCCTGTATCTGGCGCTGACGCTGGTGCTGAATCTGGCGGACAGCTTTCTCAGTGCGCTGGGCACCGGCCTGCTGGGCACCTTCGTCTCCATCCTGACGGGGCTGATGGGCATGGTCCTCACCTGCGGATACGTGCTCTACTGCATGGCCATCCGCCGGGGAGAGCGGGCGGAGTACCTGACGCTGTTCGACGGGTTCTCCTTCGTGGGCAAGGTGGTCCTGCTGAACATCGTCATCTACCTCTTCACGCTCCTGTGGACGATGCTGTTCGTGATCCCCGGCATCATCGCCGCCTACCGCTACCGCTTCGCCCTGTACAATCTCTATGAGAACCCCGGCATCGGCGTCATGGAGGCCCTGGAGATGAGCAAGCAACAGACCCTGGGGTACAAGGGCCAGCTCTTCATGCTGGACCTGAGCTACCTGGGCTGGCAGCTGCTGGGCTCGGTGGCCGGCTTCATCCAGCTGGTCTACATCTACTCCGTGATCTTCCAAAATCTGAGCTACTACATAGCGGACCCGATGCAGGTCTACTCCATCTACCTGCCCATGCCCGTGGGGCTCCAGGTCCTGATCGGCAGCGTGTGGCCCCTGCTGGTGGCCCTCTTCTATCTGCCTGTCTACCAGTGTACGGAGCTGGGCTATTTCGACATCGCCAGGCAGACCTCCGGCGTGGGCCGGGACGCGGCGCCCACGATCTCTGACGGTCCGGACGGCGGCTGGGGCGGCTTTTGAGCGCGTCTTCGTAAACGTACGGCCCCCCGGCGGGTTTTAGAACCCGCCGGGGGGCCGTTTTCCGTTTCTCCGGTCCCGCTCCGCGCCTCACAGCCGGGGGAACTCCCGGCGGATATAGGCGCTGCGGCCCAGAGCCGCCGCCAGCAGGGCGGAGGCCGCGATGCCGAAGGCCGCCTGCACCAGATTGCTGGGGATCCCCGCCGCGGCACCGGCCAGACTCCCCATCAGAAGTCCGTCATAGAGCCAGTAGCCCAGCACCATGGGCAGCTCCCCCACAGCGCCGCAGACCGCGAGGCCCGGGGCGCCCCGGCCCCTTCCGAAGGCCTGATAGCACACCGCCGCCAGCGCCGCCATGACGGCCTTGATCACCAGGGTGGCGGGGGCGTATGCCGGAGACCCCAGCAGCACGTCCGCCATGGCCGGGCCGATGCTCCCCGCCAGGGCGCCCCAGGCCGGTCCCAGCAGGTACCCGCCCAACAGCACCACCGTGTCCCCCAGATTCATGTATCCCCCGGTGGGAGACGGCACCTTCACCACCATCGTCGCCCCGCAGGCCAGGGCGGCGAAGGCCGCCGTCAGCGCCATCATCCGGGTCCGGCGGCTGATCCGCGCCCCCTGTCTTCCGGTCTGTTCCATACGCGCATCCGCTCCTTTTCCCGGGGCCTCCCGCCCCGTTCGCTGTTGCCATTATAGCGCCGGCGTGGTATGATGAAAATAGCCAGTTTCTGATGATTTTATCAGGTCAGAGGAGGAGACGCCGTGCGCACCTATGTGATGGAGGACCGGAACGGTCTGCCCCTTTACGAGCACCTGTACCGCTGCATCCGGCGGGACATCCTGGACGGCACCCTGGCCGCCGGGGAGCGGCTGCCCTCCAAGCGGGCCCTGGCGGAGCATCTGCACATCTCCGTCATGACGGTGGAGGCGGCCTACCGCCAGCTGGAGGCGGAGGGGTACCTGACCGTCCGCCCCCGGCGGGGCTTTTTCGCCGCCCCGGTGGAGCAGCTGGCTCCCTCCGCCGCCTCCGTCCCGGCCCCGCCGGGGCAGCCGGAGAGCCCTGTCTGGCGGCTGGATCTGCGGAGCAACCGGGTAGACGCCTCCCGCTTTCCCGTCTCCGCCTGGGCCCGTCTCACCCGCCGGGTGCTGACGGAGGACATCGAGTCCCTGCTCCAGCCGGTGCCTCATCAGGGGCTCACTGCCCTGCGGCAGGCCATCGCCCGGGATCTGATGGAGTACAAGGGCATGGCGGTGTCGCCGGAACAGATCGTGGTGGGCGCCGGGGCGGAGTACCTGTACCTCCTGCTGGCCCAGCTGCTGGGGCGGGACGCGGTGCTGGCCGTGGAGGACCCGGGCTATCCCCGCATCCGCCAGGTGTACGGCAAGTGGGGGGCGGTCTGCCGCCCGGTGCCTCTGGACAGCCAGGGCGTGCCGCCGGAGGCGCTGGATG
>CALXDE010000106.1 GCA_944386965.1 uncultured Oscillospiraceae bacterium | reverse complement strand
GGAACATCGGCGAGCTGTGCTTCGACGATCTGGACGCTCCCCCGGTGGTGGTGGGCGCAGAGAACTGGATCACCCCGCCCTTCGAGTTCGACGAGTTCTTCTTCCCCCAGAAGTCCTGGATTCTGGACGCCATCCACGAGAAGATCGTCCCCCTGCCCGGTTACGTCCCCGCCCACAGCTTTACCGATGCCGAGCAGCTGCGCAAGGCCAAGCTGGGCGTCTGATTCCCTCCCCGCTGAAAACCACAGAGAGGCCGCCGCATACGCGGCGGCCTCTCCCGCCCAAAGGAGGAACTGCCTTTGTACTGGACCCGAACCGCCAACGCCGGCGGGCTCCTGGAAATCGGCGGGCGGCGCGTCCTGCTGGACGGCGTCTGCACGGCGCTGGGGGGATACGAGGGGACGCCGCCGGACCTTCTCCGGCAGCTGCTGGAGCAGCGGATCGATCTGATCGCCTTCACCCACTGCCACGCCGACCACTTCCTGCCCGCCTTTGTCGGGGAGTACCTCCGCCGCTGGCCCGATACGATGGTGATGGGGCCGGCAGAGATTGGCCGGGAACTCGCGCCCTCCCCGGTCATCCAGACATCCGCGGACCTGGGGGGCGTTCGGATTCATTCCGTCCCCACGCGGCATATCGGCGGGTCTTTTCGCCAGCTCTCCCACCAAAGCGTGGTCATCCAGGGGGCGGGGGCCTGCCTGTGGTTCACCGGGGATGCCTCTCCCACCCAGTTTCGTACCCTGTCCCTGCCCCGGCCGGACACGCTGTTGGTCCCCTTTGCCTTTGCCGCCACAGAAACCGGCTGGCGGGCAGTGGAGGCGGCTCGGGCCGAAAGGCTCATCCTGCTCCACATGCCCCGCGCCGAAGCGGACCCGTCCGGGATCTGGCCCGCGGTGGAGGCCGTGCTCGCCCGGCATGGGACGCCTCCCGTCCTGATCCCCGCCATGGGCGAAACCGTCCCTCTGTAAAAAAGATGACGGACACGAAAACGCTTCCGTGTCCGCCGACGGGGCCCGCTGGTTCGCCCCCCCTGTCAACATGCATACTTTCTCGGTTGTATTTTTGTCCAATATGATATCTTGCAAGAATCCAGCTTCTGGTGGTATGATGTATACAAGATGTGGACAGCTCTGCCGCCCCGCCAGCCGGCGCGGACGCGCGCCTCAGATCTTCAGCAGCGCGTCGTACGCACTGTTTTTGGCTGTCTGCAGGTGGTCGCACAGTATCCGCTCGGCAGCGGCGTAGTCATCCTTGAGCATGGCGGTGATGATGTGGATGTGCTCCCGGTTGGAGTCGGCCAGCCGGATGTCGCTCTGGCTGCAGTAGAGGCGCAGGCGCATGTTGAGGCTCTGCATCAGGGCGTAGTAGGAGCTGAACAGCTCGTTGCGGCACAGGCTGACAATCTGGGTATGAAAGGCATTGTCCTGAATGGCCAGGCTCCAGGGGTCCGCCGTCTCCTCTTGAAACTCCTCCAGGAGGGATTTCAGCGCCTGCTTGGAAAATCCGTTGCCATAGGTCCGCAGGGCATAGGGCTCGATGAGAATGCGAAACTCGTATACATCCCGCACCTGGTCCGGCGTGATATCGGTGATGTAGATTCCTTTCTTGGGAATGATCTTGACAATATGCTCCTTGGACAGGGCATCCAGGGCCGTCCGGATGGGCGTGCGGCTGATGTTCAGCTCCTCCACCAGCTTTTCCTCGGTGATGTAGGTGTTGGGAGCGTATTGACAGCGGAGAATCCGCTCTTTGATGGTGTCATAGGCGTAATCACACAAATAAGTCTTTGGCATAATTCAGAAAGACCCTTCTCATAAAGTTTGTTGTTCTATTGCTATTTATAACACATCTGGCCGCCGGATGCAAATAAAATCCTGCACGGCGGGCCAAAAAAATCTTTCGGTCCCCCTTTGTTGTATACAAGGCGCGCACAGTCCACCAAGACGCCTGCAACACAATGGGATATCCATTTCTCAAATCATTTCAGAATCAGGAGGAACAATCGTATGAATGTGCAAAACAGAGTTGCCATTGTCACCGGCGGTGCCCAGGGAATCGGTCTGGCCATCGCCACACTGCTGGCCCAGCGGGGCGCCAAGGTGGCCCTTACCGATGTGAACAAGGAGAAGGCCGTGGCCTCGGCTGAGAATTTGAAGGCCCAGGGCTATGAGGCCATGGGCGGCTACTGCGACGTCTCCAACATCGAGAGCATCAAGGCCTCCTTCAAAGAGGTGGCCGATACCTTCGGCGGCATCGACATCCTGGTCAACAACGCCGGCATCCTCTTCTCCACCCCTGTGGAGGAGATCACGGAGAAGGAGTGGGACCTGGTGATGTCCATTGACCTGAAGGGCTGCTTCTTCTGCATGCAGCAGGCTCTGCCCTACCTGAAGGGCCGGGAGCACCCCCGGATCATCAGCATCTCCTCCGTGGCCGGCCAGATGGGCTCCTACGCCTCCGGCATGGCCTACGTGGCCGCCAAGGGCGGCGTCCTGTCCATGACCTACGGCATGTCCCGCCGGCTGGCCCCCTATAAGATCACGGTCAACGCCGTCTGCCCCGGCACCATCGAGACGGAGATCATCCGCCAGTGGACCCCGGAGAAGATCCAGGAGCTGACGTCCAACATTCCTCTGGGCACCCTGGGCAAGGCCGAGGACATCGCTCAGGCGGTGGCCTTCCTGGCGGCGGACGAGAACGACTTTATCACCGGCGAGGCCATCAGCGTCAACGGCGGCATGTACTGCGGCTGATCACAACACAACGATACATCGATACATATTTTTAAGGAGGCAGCAGCCATGAGTGAGAATTATTTTGATTGGCTCCAGCGGGAGACTCCTACCCGCTGGTGGCACGACTCCGGCAACCCCGACGAGATTGCGCTGGCGCTCCAGCGCCACGCCATGGGCGTCACCACCAACCCTGTGCTGACGTTCCGGACCTTCAACATGCAGCCGGACTTCTGGGCGGACAAGGTGGCCCAGATCTCCCAGGATCTGGACTTTGAGGAGCGGGCCGAGGCCCTGCTGAAGCTGGTGGCCACCTATGCCGCCGACCAGGTCCGTCCCATCTACGAGGCCACCAACGGTGAGCACGGCTACGCCCTGGGACAGCTCAATCCCGGCCGGGCCGGCGATTTCGAGGGCATGCTGGCCCAGGCCCGCCGCTACCACAGCTGGGCTCCCAACATCGCCATCAAGCTCCCCGCCACCCGCTCCGGCATCGAGGTGGTGGAGCAGATCGCCGCTGAGGGCATTCCCATCTGCGCCACGCTGAACGTGTCCACCTCCCAGGCTCTCGCCGTGGCGGAGGCCTATGAGCGGGGCCGTCAGAAGGCCATCGACAACGGCGTGAAGGTCGCCCCCTGCATCGCCGTGCAGCAGGTGGGCCGCATTGACGACTACCTGCGGGATGTGGCTATGGACATGAAGCTGGGTCTGGACGAGCGGGTCATCAAGAGCGCCGGCATCGCCATTGCCAAGCGGTCCTATCAGATCTTCCAGGAGAAGGGTTACCACGCGGTGATCATGCCTGCCGGCTGCCGCGGTTCCCACCACGTCACCGCTCTGTCCGGCGGCAAGGTGATCTTCAGCATCACCACCCGGGTCCAGGAGATGGTCCTGGCGGACGATCCCGCCCGCGTCCCCCACATTGACGAGCCCGTGGCCGACGACATCATGGAGAAGCTGATGCAGATCCCCGAGTTCGTCCGCGCCTATGAGCCCGGCGGTCTGAAGCCGGCGGAGTTCATCACCTTCGGCGTCATGCAGAAGCTGCTCTCCCAGTTTACGGAAACCGGCTGGGCGCCTCTGGAGACTTACAAGTCCAACAAGGTTTCCGGCCGTTGGATCTGAGTCGTTTCACCAACAAACCCACATATTTTCTCAAATAAAAAGGAGTGTATTCAGGATGGCACAGCATCCCTATCTGAAGTGGCTCACCAGTCAGACCCAGTCCCTCTATTGGCACGACTCCGCGGTTCACGCCGAGAAGGAGGCCGCCTTTGAGAGCGGCGCCACCGGTATGACCACCAACCCGTTCCTCATCAACGCCACCCTGCGGGGCGACAAGTCCTTCTGGACCGAGCAGCTCAAGCAGGTGGAGAAGGGCCTCAGCGGCGACGATAAGGCGCTGGCGCTGGTCCACGCCGTCACCGGGTTCTACGCCCAGGAGGTGCGGCCCATCTTTGACCGCGGCGAGATCGGCAAGGGCTATGTCTGCGCCCAGACCAACCCCAGCAAGACCGGCGACGCGGAGTACATGATCCAGCAGGCCAAGACTCTCGCCTCCTGGGCGCCCAACATCGTGGTGAAGCTGCCCGCCACCAACGCCGGCATCACCGCCTATGAGGAGTGCGTGGCCCAGGGACTCAACGTGGCCGCCACCGTCAGCTTCACTGTTCCGCAGGTTCTGGCTGTCGGCGAGGCTGCTGAGCGCGGCAAGGAGCGCGCCCGCAAGAACGGGATTCAGCCCGGCCTCACCATCGCGGTGATGATGGTCGGCCGTCTGGACGACTACCTCCGGGACGTGGCCCACGACAACGGCGCCGTTGTCCAGGAGAGCGACATCCTTCAGGCCGGCGTCGCCTGCATGAAGAAGGCCTACAATATCTTCCAGGAGCGGGGCTACACCACCTTCCTGATGCCCGCCGGCTGCCGCGGCACCAACCACGTGACCGAGTTCGCCGGGGCCCGGATGATCATGTCCATCGCGCCGAAGATCGTGAAGATGATCGCTCCCGACACGCCCCAGGAGGAGCGCATCAACGTTCCCGTGGCGGCGGACGTGATCGAGCGTCTGATGACCATGCCCGAGTTCCGCAAGGCCTATCTGGAGGACGGGATGACCCGCGAGGAGTTCATCACCTTCGGTTCCGCCAACCGGACCACCGATCAGTTCATCAACGACGGCTGGAATCCCCTGCTCGCCTACGAGTATTGATCTCATTTCATCCCACAGCGGCCGCCGGGCCGGACGTCCAAATCACGTCCGGCCCGGCGTTCTTTTCCGCTGTCCGCCCGCCAAGTCCGGCATCACGCGACACAGCGCGGCCAGGGTCCCCGAGGTCCCTGGCCGCGCTGTGTTTCTCTTGTCTGCGGGGCATTCAGGCCAGATCCAGGCCCACATACCCCTCTGTTCCTGTGATCTGCTCCGCCGGTCCGCCCGGCGCGATATCGCCGAACGGAAGGATCTCTCCCCCCAGGGACGCACCCAGCCAAACCGGCATGCGCACCTCCAGGCGCTCTGCCGGCATCCGCTCCAGCAGTCCGCTGAGGCAGGCCGCCAGCTCCTCCTCCGGTGCCAGCAGCTCATTGAGCAACAGCGTCCCGTCCTCCGTATACTGGGCAGCGGCGCAGCCTGTCCGCTTCCCCGGGAACCGGTACAGATCTCCCCCGCCCTGCCGGCAGATCTCCCGCTGGAAATCCACCGCATCGGCATCCCAGCTGAGATAGGTTCTCCCCGCGAGATATTCTTCCCGGATGGCGCGGTACTCCTCCGCGTCCACACGCTCCGGCGGGATTCCCGGGCAGCCGTCAAACGCTTCCCGCGTTGTCAGCAGGATGCGGGTATAAAAGGCCGTGCGGTGGCGATCCACCCTGTGGTAATAGGTAAAGAGGCTGCCGGTATCCGGGACGCCCAGCAGGCAGTCCATTCCCCGCCCGATCCTGTGCTCCGCCGCATTTGCCATCAGCCGCGGCGCGATCCCCCTGCCCCGGTGGGCCGGGTCGGTGGTCAGCGCGTAGTAAAATCCGCTCTGGAAGACCCCATGTCCCTGGATGTGCAGCGCGCAGGGGATCATCGTCAGCATCGCCACCGGCTCATCTCCCCACAGCGCCAGCTCCATCCACTCCGGATGGGACGCCATTCTCTGCTCAAAACAGGCGATAAACGCGTCGCTGTCGCCAAAGCCTGTGCGCCAGAGGCCCCGCAGGCGGGGCAGGTCCTCCCGCTTCGCCAGGCGAAACACATAGTCAGGCATGGCTCTTCTCCTTTCTCCGATCCACGACCACGGAAATGACAAACACCAGCAGCATCACGCCCACGCCTTCCGCCAGGAGCATGACGCCGCGCTCCACGCCCAGCATCAGCACCGCCGCGAAGATCATGGGGCCCACCGTCTG
>CALXDE010000105.1 GCA_944386965.1 uncultured Oscillospiraceae bacterium | reverse complement strand
AGAGGGTGGGGTTCACATCCCCCACCTTGATCTCCCGGATGGCGTCCAGGATGGAGAACTTCTCCTCCACAAAGTGGTCGTAGTGGCACTCCTCAAAGATGAAGAGGTAGTGGTCCCGCTCGGTCTTCAGCAGCAGCCCGTCGGCAAAGGCGGCCCACTGGTTCAGCTTCTCGTCGATCTGGGCCAGCACGGCGCTGCGCTGCGTGTCGGCGCAGGCCTTCATCAGGTCCTCGTAGTTGTCCACCATCAAAATGGCCAGCACCGGCCGGGTGGTGGTGTACCGCTCCCGCAGCTCGTCGGCCTCCGTGGTGTCCACCCAGTAGGTGGTGGCCACAAGGTTCTTCTCCGTCCCCTTGCCCCTGGCCCGCACCAGGCTGCCGTAGACCCGGAACCGGCGGCTGTTCATGATGACCCGGTCCGGGCACTCCTGCTTCCCCTCCAGCAGCCACTGGACGGGGAACTCCGGCACCGCCTCCTCCACCTTCATCTCAAACAGGTGCTCCCGCACGCCGGCCAGCTGGAGGAAGTGCTCGTTGCTCCAGATGACCTCGCCGGTATCCGGCCGGAACACCATGATGGGCAGGGGGGAGTTGATGAGGGTGGACTTGCTGGCGGTGTCCACGCTGCCGGTGACGGAGTCGATATACTGCAGGATATTCTGCCGGCGCTTGAAGTTGCGCTTGGTGAAATAGACATACAGCGCCCCCGTGCAGGCGATCTCCACCAGGCCCAGGGGCAGGCTCACCGTGGCGGCAGCCGCGGCGAAGATGACCATGCACAGAAAGTAGAGCTTCAGATTGGGCTCCAGCAGGCGGGAGAGCTTTTTATTGTTCATGTCATCGGTCTCCTTCAGGGCCCCGGGCTTCTCCGGGGCCTCCATACCTGGAAGATAGTATACCAGCTTTCCGGCGGAGAAGCAACTGTTAAAACACCAGGCGGACCGGATTCCGGCCCGCCCGCGGCATATGATTCCGGCTCCCCGCCGCCCGCCCTTTCCCGGGCGGCCCTTCCGGCCGCGCCCCTCCGCCGGGCGCGCTCAGCAGTTCTCCGCCGTGAGGATGACGGTCTCCCCGTAATACCGCTCCCGGGAGGGGCGGCGGTGCTCCACCACCGTGTCGAACAGCAGCTCCAGGGCCTTGCGGCTCTGGTAGGCCAGATCCTGGTCGATGACAAAGTCCAGCCGGCCCTGGCGCAGGAAGGTGGCGGTCTCCGGGCTGTTGTCGTGGGCCAGGACCCGCACCTCCCCGGTCCTTCCCGCCCGGGAAATGGCCTCCATGCAGGCGGGGACGGAGCGGTTGGCCATATAGATATACCTCAGGCCCGGCTCCTCCGCCAGGGCGGAGGAGACCGCGGAGAAGGTCTCGTCGTAGTCGTCATGGGTCTCCGCCACCAGGCAGTCCTCCCGGCGGAAGCCGCTCTCCCCCAGCCGCTCCAGGAAGCCGTCCGTCCGGCCCTGGTGGTCGGAGTAGCCGGCGTCCGCGTAGACCAGCAGCAGCCGGTCGCCGGGGCGGAGGAATTTGGCCGCGATCTCCCCGGCCACCCGGCCGGCGTGGTGGGCGTCCTCCCCCACGAAGCACAGCCGCTTCCCCCCGGCGATGTCGGAGTTGAAGGTCACCACCGGCACCCGGCGCCGCTCCAGCTCCTCCAGCTTCTCCCGCACGGGGGGGCAGTCCGCCGCGCACAGGGCGATGCCCTGGACCGTCCCGGGCAGCTCCTCCAGCAGGCGCAGGCACGCGGCCGTGTCCCCCTGGCGGTAGGGGTGGACGCTGACCGTCACGTTGTAGTCCTGCCGGGCCCGGCGGAATTTCTCCACGCCGGCGGCCATCCCCTCGCCCACATAGCTCTCCCACGCGGGCTGGATAATGGCGAAGTGCCGGTGGAGCCCGCTGGTGGCCAGGGCGCTGGCCATCCGGTTGGGATGGTAGTCCATCTCCTCCATGACCTCCAGGATCCGCTGGCGGACCTCCTCCTTCACATAGGGGCGGTTGTGGAGTACCCGGTCCACCGTCCCGATGGACACCCCCGCCCGCTCTGCGATCATCTTGATGGTGGCCCGCATGCCTGCTCTCTCCTCTCCTGGCCGGGCCGATTTTTCCCGGCCATTCTGCGTTTTTGCAAAAAAATGTGTACAAATGCCTCTGTGCGTGCTATACTATAGCAGAATAGTCCGCGCCGGCCCGGCGGAACGCCGCCCTGAGAGGTGCGCCTTCTCCGGTGCCCGGGCGCTTTTGGGCGTGCTGCCGCAGCGCGGCGCGGTTCACAGCCGCTTGTATCGCAATATTATAGCAAATTGCGGCGCGGGAAGCAACTCTTTTGTGCAGATTCCTCTCCCGCCCCCCTGCGGCCCTCTCTCGTATTTCACCGGAGCTGAGTGCTTTCCGCCCCGGTCAAATAAAAACCCCATATGGCATTGCACGGGATGACGTGACTGAACCCCTGCCGGCGAAACGGGGCCGGGCAGGCGACGGGCGTCTCTTCTTTGCGCGCGCATTTTCCCGCCGGGGGGACGGTTTCCCCGGCGGGCCCGCGGCTTGCCCTGCGGCAGGCTGTCCGCCGCAGAGGGTACGCCCGTTCCGGTACGCGGCGGCGGAGACCCGCCCCGTGAAACACGCCGCGCCCGCTGCCATAGGGGATGCTACATATTTTGAAAAAAGGAGAATCATCATCACTATGGCAGAAAAACTGAAAATTATCCCCCTGGGCGGCCTCAACGAGATCGGCAAGAACATGACCGCCTATGAGTACGGCGGCGAGATCATCGTGGTGGACTGCGGCATGGCCTTCCCCGGGGACGACATGTACGGCATTGACTGCATCATCCCCGACGTCACCTACCTCATCAAAAACCGCTCCCGGATCCGGGGGCTGTTCATCACCCACGGCCACGAGGACCATGTGGGCGCCATCCCCTATGTGCTCAAGCAGGTGAACATGCCCATCTACTGCACCCGGTTCACCGCCGGCCTCATCAAGCTGAAGCTGGAGGAGCACGGCCTGGTGAAGTCCACCAAGCTCATCACCGTGGAGCCGGGCAAGACCG
>CALXDE010000104.1 GCA_944386965.1 uncultured Oscillospiraceae bacterium | reverse complement strand
CCCCTTATAGCGAAGAAGATTTTGATACCACTGGGGAAGTCGCGCTGACCATTGAGTACCCAGTATATGACAGAAGTGTGACCTCTTACACCTATTCTGTGGTGAATAACACCGATGAAACTGTTACATTCGGACGGGAGTACAGCATTGAGATGCTGTCGGACGGGGAATGGAAGCTCCTTCCACAGCTGGAAGAGGGGGTGGACTGGCCAGCGGATGCCAGTGTGGTTGCCCCGGGGGAGACGGTAAGCAACTCCTTCAGCTTCTGGCCTTATGACTTCTCTGTGGTAGAAGGCACCTACCGCCTCATTAAGACTGTGACATTGGGAGATAGGGAGGCGCGGCTCCTCTGCCGGGAGTTTTCCATCGGCCAGAGCGATATCTCCGGCGATACGCCTTTCGGCTATGTGCCGCTGGAGGAACTGCCGGAGGAGATCGACCTGAGCGACTTCGACTGCGACGCGGCCACCGACGCGGTGGGGACCCTGGTGGCCGGCGGCGGGGAGCGGGTGGCGGCCTTTTTGGACAAGGTGTCTCTGGGCACGCCTGCCATGCTGCGCCTGGTGAGCCTGACCCAGGAGGGGGAAGTGGTCCTCTATGATGTGATCTATGAGAACAACCATTTCCTCTATCGGGTGGACCGGACGAGGGATTCCTATGCCGAGGGCGGGGCGGCCCTGGAGGGCATCTATGAGCAGCGCTACAGCTATCTGGTCACCGACGGGACGTACCTCTACCTGAGCGACTATGCTTCGCTGAGCAATCAGGCGCTGAGTTCCCGGCACCTGGAGGCAGGCAGCACGGTGATCCTGTGTCTGGATAACTTTGACAACGGCAGCGCCCTGGGCCAGACCGTCTCGGAGATGACGGAGCAGCGCGTGGCGGGCAACAGCGCCATGGCCCGCTATTGGTCCGAGGACGGCGCCTACTGGGTGGACCTGACGGCGGAGTGGGACTCCTTCTCCGTCAACACCAAGGGCTACGGCGTGGGCCGCACCCTGCCGCTGGAGGCGGGGGAGGGCGCCCAAATCTACACCGCTCAGTGGATTTCCGACCAGCGGGTGCAGCTGCTGTACACCACCCAGGAGGGGAAGACCTACCGGGCGGTGTATGATGTTTTGTCCGAGCGCGTCGTGTTCATTGAGGAGCGCGGCTGAGGGGGCGGAAACAGGGCGGAGAAACCGCGGGTTTCTCCGCCCTTTCATATTGTAAAGTGGGGACAAGTGTGATAAACTATAAAATTACTGAATTTCAGTCCGAAAGGAGCCGCAATATGCCGGAAGAAAAGAAAAAACTGGAGCGCGTGGAGGAGCGGGAGACAGAGGACTCCGGCAGCTCCCTCTTCGAGTGGACCCGGGCCCTGGTGGGAGCTGTGCTGGGGGTGGTGCTGTTCTTTGTGTTTGTGGCCCAGATGATCACGGTCCAGGGCCCCTCCATGCAGGACACCCTCTATGCCGGGGACAAGGTGCTGGTGCTCAAGTCCGCCCTGTGCAGCATCGAGTCCGGGGACATCGTTATGATCCACCAGTACAACGCCCAGCTCAATGAGACGATCATCAAGCGGGTCATCGCCACGGAGGGACAGACCGTGGACATCGATTACGACACGGGAACGGTGTACGTGGACGGCGTGGCGCTGGAGGAGGACTATATCGCCGAGCGCACCTACAGCGACGAGGGGATGGCCTTTCCCGTGACCCTGGGGGAGGGGGAGCTCTTCGTCATGGGGGACAACCGCAACCACTCCACCGACAGCCGCAGCACCATGCTGGGGGTCGTGGATGAGCGGTATGTGGTGGGAAAGGCGGTGCTCCTGCTCTTCCCCGGCAGGACGGCCCAGTACCTGGGGGAGCTGCCCGGCACCGGAAAGCGGGACCTTGGCCGCATCGGCCTGATCGCCTGAGCTGAGAAGGAGAAGCCGCATGAACATTCAATGGTATCCGGGCCATATGACCAAGACCCGGCGGATGATTGCCGAGCAGATGAAGCATATGGACGCGGTGTGTGAGATTTTGGACGCCCGCATCCCCCTGTCCAGCCGCAATCCGGACGTGGAGGAGCTGACGGCGGGAAAGCCCCGGCTCATCGTTCTCAACCGTACCGACCAGGCGGACGGAGCGGGGACAAAGCGCTGGCGGGCATATTTTGAGGGAAAGGGCTATGCCGTCCTGGAGTGTAACGCGAAAGAGGGCCGGGGGACGGAGAAGTTCGCCGGGGCGGTGCGGGAGCTGCTCGCCGAGAAGATCGCCGCCTACGCCCAGAAGGGACAGGTGGGCCGGATGATGCGGGTGATGATCCTGGGCATCCCCAACGTGGGGAAGTCCACCTTCATCAACCAGGTGGCCCGCCGCAAGACCGCCAAGGCCGAGGACCGGCCCGGCGTCACCCGCGCCAAGCAGTGGGTGCCCATTGACCAGAGCTTGGAGCTGCTGGACACCCCGGGCATCCTCTGGCCCAAGTTTGAGGACCAGAGCGTTGGGCTGAACCTGGCCTACACCGGGGCGGTGAAGGACGATATTTTGGACGTGGAGACGCTCTCCTGCCACCTGATGGCCTATCTGGGGGAGCGGTATCCGGAGGCCCTGGCGGCCTGCTACAAGCTCCCCGGCATCCCGGGCCGGGAGGACGGGGAGAACGACGTGGCCTGGGGCTACCGCCTGCTGGAGGCCGCCGGGCGCAAGCGGGGCTTCCTCATCTCCGGCGGCGAGGTGGACACCGAGCGCATGTCCAGGATTTTGCTGGACGAGTTCCGGGCCGGGAAGCTGGGCCGCTTCACCCTGGAGCTGCCGGAGGACGCGGAGGGGAGAGCGGCCGCCCCTGCGGTGGAATAAAGGAGGCGTTGTGATGAAGTGTCCCTTCTGCGGGGAGGAGATGGAGCGGGGCGTTTTGTACACGGAAAACAGCCGTGGGCTCTGCTTCCTGCCGCCGGATGTGTTCCTCGGCTATTTTGATACGAAGAAAAGCCTGGAGAAGCAGGGGGGCATTGTGCTGGACGGGCCCTATAGGACCCGGTTCAATGAAACGCAGCTGCCCGCCCAGGTCTGCCGCGGGTGCCGGAAGATCGTCCTGGATTACGGAACATAACAGAATGAAAACGACCAGAAAACAGTATACCATCTATCTGTGCTTTATGCTGCTGGCCTGCGGCGGCGCCCTGGTCTGGCAGCTGTTTCTGCCCTGGATGGGCGGCGCGTTCACCAGCTGGGGAACGGCCCCCGGCTGGCAGCGGGAGATCGCCCTGTG
>CALXDE010000103.1 GCA_944386965.1 uncultured Oscillospiraceae bacterium | reverse complement strand
GCCAGCAGGAGGCCGGCCAGGTGCTGGGCATGACCAAACATCAGATTTTCCGCCATGTGACGCTGCTGCAGATGATCAAGCGGATCGTGCCCCCCATGTCCAACGAGATCATCACCCTGGTGAAGGATACCTCCATTGCCCGCATCATCTCCTTCCAGGAGGTCATCTGGGCGGGCTACGCCTTCCTGAAGGGCTCCCACGGCTACTCCGGGCTGATCTGGCCGCTGTTCTTCACAGGTGTCTATTTTCTGCTGTTCAACGGCCTGCTCACCCTGCTCTTTGGTTGGGTGGAGCGGAAGCTCAGCTATTTCCAGTGAGAGGAGGGCGTGATCCCATGGCAATTTTGGAAGTACACAATATCGAAAAGCACTTTGGGGCCACCCAGGTCCTCAACGATATCAGCTTCTCCCTGGAACAGGGGCAGGCCATCGCCATCATCGGCTCCTCCGGCAGCGGCAAGACCACCCTGCTGCGGTGCCTCAATTTCCTGGAGAAGCCGGACCGCGGTACCATCTCCGTGGGGGGCAATGTGATTTTTGACGCGGAGGACCCGGATACCCAGCGGGAGAGCGAGGTGCGGAAAAAGCGCCTCCACTTCGGTTTGGTGTTCCAGTCCTTCAACCTCTTCCCCCAGTATACGGCCCTGAAAAACGTCACCCTGGCCAAGGAGCTGCTGAGCCAGGAGCGGCCGGACTTCAAGGAGAACAGAAAGCAGATCCTGGAGGAGATCCAGGACGAGGGCCGGGAACTGTTGGCCCGGATGGGACTCTCCGACCGGGCCAACCACTACCCCAGCCAGCTCTCCGGCGGCCAGCAGCAGCGGGTGGCCATCGCCCGGGCCCTGGCCCTCCACCCGGACATTCTCTGCTTCGACGAGCCCACCAGCGCCCTGGACCCGGAGCTCACCGGCGAGGTCCTGCGGGTGATCCGAAGCCTTGCCGAACAGAAGACCACCATGATCATTGTCACCCATGAGATGGCCTTTGCCCGGGATGTGGCCGACCGCATCATTTTTATGGATGGGGGCTACATCGTGGAGGAGGGGCCGGCCCATGATCTGATCGACCACCCCAAAGAGGAACGCACCAGACAGTTCCTCTCCAACTACTCCGGTTCCTGAGGCGCAAAGGAGGATATCCCCGGTGAATATTGCGAAATTTTTGACCCCAAAGGCCAATTCCATCTACCTGCTGGAGTCCCAGACTGTGCGGCAGGGCCTGGAAAAGTTCAAGCACCACGGCTACACCGCCATTCCGGTCCTCACCGAGAGCGGCGAGTTCTTCGGCTGCATCAGTGAGGGAGATTTCCTCCGCCACCTGCTCCAGACCGAGACGGTGGACCTGAAGGTCCATGAGCAGTATAAGATCCGGGAGATTATGCGCCAGGATTTCTGCCCGCCTCTGACGATTGTGGCGTCACTGGAGGACGTGCTGGAACAGATTCAGAAGCAGAACTTTGTGCCCATTGTGGACGACCGGAACTGCTTTTGCGGCATCGTCACCCGCCGGGACGTGATCAAATACTTGGCGGAACTGGCGTTTCAAAGCCGTGAGGCGCCGGTGGAGGTCTGACGGCCTCCCATTGTTTCCCGCGCGGAGCGGAGCCGCCCCCAACCAAGAGGTTGGGGGCGGCTTTCTCGCTTCAGGCCTTTCGCCGGGGAATCAGCAGCAATTTGTCCGTGGGGATGGTCTGTTCGCTCTCCACCTGGTTGGCCGAGAGGATATCCGCACAGGTGGTGCGGTACTGCTTGGCAATGTCCCAGAGCCGCAGGCCCCGGTCAAACTTCCGCAGGATCACCGAGGGCTGCCGCTGGGCGCCGGGCTCCGCCTCCTCCAGAGAGGCGTCCGCGATACACAGCTTTTGGATCTGCCGCCCTGTATCCATCCAGAATTCCAGGGTGAAGCGGATCTCCATGCCCTCCGGTGAAGGCGCGCCGGTAATCTCTCCCGGACAGCGGAGGGTGATGTGGGGAAGGCTCCCCTCCCCCGCCTCCAGCTCCCCTTTCACCAGAATATTTTTTTCCGCCAGCAGCACCGCGTCATTTTCATCCAGGTAGAGCGCCTTGATGGTCACGGGGATCTGGGCGGCGGCCATGCCATCCCCCACCTGACAGGAACAGGCCCCGCAGGACACGGCGACATGACAGACCTGCCGCACCGCCACGGCGGTTTCCAGTGTCTCCCGCATATTCTGCTTCTTGGTGAAGGAGCGCACATCCTCCACCAGGGGAAGCGGCTGCGTGGTGAGGGATACATTTTTGGAGATGCTGTACAGATCCGATAGAAACCGCAGCGGTTTAGTCTCCAAAACTTCCGCGCTGGAGCGGATATGCAGGGACATGGTGATGGCGTGGGTGTCCTCCGGTTCGCTCTCCGTGCCGATGAGATACTCATATCCCGTGAGGTCGAAGGCGGCTTTTGCCATCCCCGTCTCCTCAGAGGCGCCGGTTTCCGCAATCTGGGAGAACAGA
Organism: uncultured Oscillospiraceae bacterium; assembly: GCA_944386965.1. The sequence goes on along the minus strand of CALXDE010000103.1, from coordinate 22,446 downwards.
AATTCCTGGGTCAGGGTGGCGATCGCCCCGTCCTGGTCCCGGTAGAGCACGTCACTGCGGATGATGCCCTTGAGCACCAGCTTGTTCCCAACGATCTTGGAGTCCGCCGGATAGAGGCAGGTGGCGGTATCCAGAATTTCCTGGATGCCGCTGCGTCCGGCGGAGAGATTCAGCTCCTCGGTGTAGGGAAATTCCCGCTCCAGAATATCGGAAATCACTGTGGTTTCCGCGCGCTCCTCCAGCACCTGCAGTCCGTACGCCTCGTCGGCCTCCACCGCCGTACACAGGCTGGCCTCCTGCTGCCGATAACCCGTGCTCTCCAGGATGATTTCCGCTCTGGTCAGCAGTTTCCGGGGGTTGAGGAGCCGCGAGTCGATGCTCTTGAGGCTGGCGCTGACGGTACAGCGGCTGCACGCGGCGAGATTTCGGCCCTCGCAGTAGCTGTGAAATGGGATTGACAGGTGCAGCGCGCACAGCTGTGTCCCACCCTCGGGGATGAAGAGGACGGTGGCCTTGATGGCGCCGCCCACCTCCATGCGGCCATCGGGAGTCATCTCTTTGTTGTGCACCAGTACCATGCCGGTGGTGTCCACCACCCGGGCCACATCCTGACAGTAGTCCGGGACAATGGTTTCCTGGGTGGTTTCAAAGGAGACTGGCGCCTCACTGACCGCCTCGTAGTATGTAAAAGCCTCTTTTTTCAGATTCAGTTCCATTGCTCTCCTCCCTCTGACGCTCTTGTCATGGACAGTGTATGAGGGAGAGCGAAGCTTCATGCCTTGATTTTCAGGATTTTCCGCAGGAGCTCCCCAACGATTTTGGGCGGTTTGACAATGACGATGCGCATCCGAAGTTCCTCCTTTACCGTCGTCTGATACAGGCCCAGCCACACCCCACCAGCAGGGATGCCACCAGAAACAGGAGCAGCCCCGTGGGGAAGATGGCGCAGATGAAGATCCCAAGCCCCAGGCACAGGGCGAACACCCCCATCAGCCAATGCTTATTGCACAAAGGTTGCCCCTCCTCTCCGCTGTTCTCTACCAGTATAGTGAGAACCGGCCGGAGGGGTTCCTCCGGCCGGCGCGCATGATCACCGATTTTCTTTTTGTTCCCAAGCCTTCACATCTTTCAGCTCCTGACACAGCCGCAGGTAGCTGCTGTGCCGGCTCTTGGGGATCAGGCCGTCCTTCACCGCCCGGAGCACGGCACAGCCCTTCTCCCTGGTGTGACTGCACCCCACAAAGCGGCACTGGCTGAGATAGGGCCGGAACTCCGGGAAAGTTTCCGGCAGGTGCTCCTTCCATTCCAGATTCAGCTCCGAGGCATCGAACGAGCTGAACCCCGGTGTATCCACCACCCGGGCCCCGCAGGAGAGGGTAAACAGCTCCACATGGCGGGTGGTATGGCGGCCCCGGCCCAGCTTCTCGCTGACTTCCCCGGTGCTGATGGCAAAATCCGGCTCGATGGCATTCAGAATACTGGATTTGCCCACGCCGGAGTTGCCTGTAAAGGCAGACAGCTTTCCAGAAAGCAGCGGGATCAATTCCCCAATCCCCTCGCTGGTCTGGGCGCTGACGGTGACGGTGGTCATGCCGGCACGCACATAGATTGCCCGCAACTCCTCCGAGGGGTCCAGGTCGCATTTGTTGAGGACCAGGAGGGTCGGACACCCCTTCAGCGCGGCGATGGAGGAAACCCGGTCAATGAGAAACGGGTCCGTCTCCGGAATGGCGTGGGTCGCCACCACCACCAGCTGGTCGATATTGGCCACCGCCGGCCGAGTAAAGGCGTTTCTCCTCTCTTCGATGGTCCAGACCATGCCGCGGCCATCCGCGTCGATGTCCCGGACCTCCACCCAGTCCCCCACCAGGGGGGACATACCGTCCTTACGGAATTTGCCCCGGGCCCGGCAGCACAGGATGCCCCCATCCTCCGCCGCCACGTAATAAAATCCGCTGAGGGCCTTGACGATCTGTCCCCGGCTCATGGCGTGTCCTCGCGATCACCGGTACTCTCTCCGGCCTCCGCGTCCGGAAGGGGCTCCGGGTCGCTGGGACGTACCCCCTCCGGATCGTAGAGGGGCCCGGTACTGACATACAGCGTGATGGAGGTGCCCTCCATCACCTGGGTGCCGGCAGGGATGCTCTGGTCAAAGATGGTGCCCGGAGAGGAGCTGTCCGGCGCCTCCTCAAAGGTATAGATCAGCTGCATTTTCTTGAGATTCTCCTCCGCCAGTTCCTGGGTCATGCCCACAAAGGGAATGATTGTCACAGGCTGCGGCTCCCGCCCCTTGCTGGTTACGATCGTCACCGTGTCCCCATTGTGGATGGGTTCTCCCTCGGTGGGATCTGTGGAGACGACCCGGCCCGCCTCGATGGTATCGTGATAGACCGGCTCCGCCCACTCCACCGCAAACTCCAGGCCGGTGGTGTTTTTCAGGCTGTTCAGGAGAGCCTCCGCGGCGTTCCGCTCCTGGTCCACCAGGCGCGGCATTTCCTCGGTCTGTTCCCCAAGGCTTACGGTGACGCTGATCACCAGGTCGCTCTTCCGGGTGGTGCCCGGATCGGGACTCTGGTCAATGATCTCCCCCGCCGGCGCCGCGTCGTATGTCTCCCGGAGCACATTCAATTCAAATTTGCCCTCCGGCGGTTCCTCCAGGGCCATCTCCTCCTCCGTCAGGATGCGCTCATCCAGATAGGCCTCCTCCAGCGTCATGCCGAGCAGGTTGGGAACCGCGTATTCCCCGGTATCGTTGCCGCCAAAGCTGTTGAAGATCGCCCGGTAGACGCCGATGATGACCAGGACGGAAGCGGTGATGCCCAGCAGCACCAGCAGCGCCCGCTTCCAAGGGGAGGCAGACCGCCTGCGGACTTCCCGATCGTGACTGTGCCGGTCATCCCGGCTGCTGAGATCCTGAAGCTCCTTGGCATTGAGCAGCATGGTGGGCTCATCCATGGGGGCCTCCCCCCGCAGATCCAGGATATCATAGTCAAAATTGATATCCGGATTTTTCCGGAACTCCTCCAGATCCCGGATCATCTCATCCGCCGTGCGGTAGCGCCGGTCCAGTTGGGGCGCCATGGCCTTCATACAGATGAGCTCCAGGGCCTCGGGAATGTCGGGGTTGATCTCCCGGGGATTGAGGGGCACGGCGCTGAAATGCTGGATGGCAATGGACACCGGCGTATCCCCCTCAAAGGGCAGGCGGCTGGTGAGCATCTCGTAGAGCACCACACCGGCGGAGTAGATGTCCGAGCGCTGGTCAATCCGATCTCCCTTGGCCTGCTCCGGAGAGATGTAATGGACAGAGCCCATGGCCTCCTTCCCCGCCATGGTCTGACTGTTTTTTGCGGTGAGGCAGGCGATGCCAAAGTCTGCCACCTTCACGCTGCCATCCCGCAGGATCATAATGTTCTGGGGCTTGATGTCCCGGTGGATGATGCCGCGGCTGTGGGCGTGGCTCAGAGCCCGCATGACCTGGGTGATGAAGTGGAGGGCCTCCCGCCAGTTCAGCTGTCCCCGGCGTTCCATGTACTGCTTGAGGGTGATGCCGTCGATCAGCTCCATGACGATATACTCCAGCCCACCGCCCTTGGACACGTCGTACACCGAAACAATATTGGGGTGGGAGAGCATGGCGACCGCCTGGGACTCGTCGTGGAACCGGCGGCGGAACTCCGCGTCGTCCGCCAGTTCGGGCTTTAAGACCTTGATGGCCACCAGACGGTTGAGGCGATGGCACTTGGCCTTGAACACCACCGCCATGCCGCCCTGGCCGATGACCTCCAGAATCTCATAGCGGTTGTCCAGCATCTTCCCTATATATCGCTCCATCGTCTTCCCTCCCTTCTCACAGCTTCTGCATCAGCACAGCGGTCACATTGTCCGCCGCGCCGTTGCCCTTGGAGATCTCCAGCAGACGCCGGAGACACTGGTCCATATCCGCTGCGGCGCGGACCTCGTCGTACATCTCCTGATCCGTCACCGTCTCCACCAGACCATCGGTGCACAGGAGGATAAAGTCCCCCCGCTCCATGGGGACGATAAACCCGTCGCACAGGGGATTTTCCTCCGGTCCCAGGGCCCGGGTGATGTAGTTGCGCTGGGGGTGGGTGCGGGCCTCCGCCTCGGTGATATCGCCCCGGTCCACCAGCCGCTCCACCAGGGAGTGGTCCTTACTGACCCGGCGAATCCCGCGGGGTTGGATGAGATAGGCCCGGCTGTCCCCTATGTTGGAAACCACCACGCCATCGCCATAGCTGACAGCCGCCACCAGCGTGGTGCCCATGCCCCGGTATTCGGCACGGGCCTCCACCTCCTGACGGATAGCGGAGTTGGCCACACTGGCCGCATAGGAGCACACCTCCCGGACCCGTTCCGGGTCCATGTCGGGACGCAGATGCTCTTTTACCGACTGAAGGAAGGCGTCCACCGCGATGCGGCTGGCGATGTCGCCGCCGGCGGGACCGCCCATCCCGTCGCACACCACGCAGATGACCTGCCCGGTGTCGCTGTTGATATCCACGCCGTAAGCGTCCTGGTTTTGCCGACGCACCAAGCCGATATCTGTCATGCCGCAGACTTTCATTTTCACAGGGGTTCTCCTCCCTTTGCCTCCGCCGCCCGCTTGCGCAGCTGGCCGCAGGCCGCGTCGATATCTCCGCCCAGGCTCCGCCGGACTGTGGCGGTAAGGCCGTGACTCTCCAGCCGCTTTTGGAACGCCGACAGGCGGCGGCTGGGCTTGAGCGGACTCTCCCGCACGTCGTTGAGCGGGATCAGGTTCACATGGGCCGGCATTCCGCGCACATTTTTCGCGATCAGGTCCGCCTGCCAGTCGTGGTCGTTGACGCCGTCGATCATGGCGTACTCAAAGGAGATCCGCCGCCCGGTCCGCTGGAAGTACCAGCGGCAGACCGCGAACAATTCCTCTACATCATAGGCGCGGTTGACAGGCATGATCCTGCTGCGCGTCTCGCTGTCCGGAGCGTGGAGGGACACAGACAGGGTGAGCTGCAATTCCAGTTCCCCCAGCCGCCGAATCCCAGGGATCAGGCCGCAGGTGGAGAGGGAGATGTGCCGCATGCCGATGTTCAGCCCCTCCGGATGGTTCACTAGGGTGAGAAAGCGCAGCACCGTATCCAGGTTGTCCAGAGGCTCTCCAATCCCCATCAAAACAATGTTGGAAATCGTCTCTCCGCTGTCCAGCTGGGTAAAAAGCACCTGGTCCAGCATCTCAGTTGGTGTCAAGTTCCTAACCTTGCCACCAACTGTGGAGGCGCAGAACGCGCAGCCCATGCGGCAGCCGACCTGAGAGGAGATGCACACGGTGTTGCCGTGGTGATAGTGCATGAGGACCGTTTCAATGCAGTTGCCGTCCCCCAGTTCCCAGAGGTACTTGGTGGTTCCGTCCAGGCGGGAAACCTGCTTGCAGGCCACCTTTGGAACGGTGATCAAGAAGGAGGCCGCCAGCTTCTCCCGCAGGGGCTTGGAGAGATTGGTCATCTCCTCAAAGGAGGCGGCGCCCCGGTGGAGCCAGGTGAAGACCTGTTTTCCGCGGAAAGCTGGTTCCCCCAGCTCCCGCAGCGCCTGGGTGATCTCCTCCAGCGTCATGGATTTGATGTCTCTCATGCCTGTTTCCTCAATTTGCAGATGTAAAACCCGTCCGTCTGATGGCGCTGGGGCCACAGGGTGATCTCCCCCGCCGTCTCCCCGATGGGATCGGGGAGGGAAAACGGTTCCCGGGCAAACCGGGAATTTTTCTCCAGAAATGCGTCCACAACCTGCTCATTTTCCCGAGGGAGAATGGTGCAGGTGGAGTAGAGCAGCACCCCGCCCGGCTTTACGTAGCTTGCGGCGTTGGCCAGGATCGCACCCTGAATTTCCGGCAGTCTCACCAGTTCATCCGCCTGTTTGTAGCGGATGTCCGGCTTCTTGCGGATGATGCCCAGACCCGAACAGGGCACATCGCACACCACCACGTCCGCCGATTCCTCCAGCTCCGGCCGAAACAGCCGCCCATCCGTCTGGAGCGTGCGGATGCAGGTGATGCCAAGGCGCGCCGCCCCATACTCCACCTGGCGCAGCTTGTTGGCGTGAATATCACAGGCAAGGATGTCCCCCGCATTTCCCATGGCGATGGCCATGGCAAAGGACTTCCCGCCCGGAGCGGCGCACACATCGACAACGGTATCTCCCCTTTGGCAGCCGGAAACCAGGCTTACCAGTTTAGCCGCCGCATCCTGAACAAAGAAGCGCCCTTCCTGAAAGGCCGGCAGCTGCTCCAAGTCTCCGGTGCCGCTGAGGTGGTAGCAGTCCGGAAGCCAGGGGTGGGGCTTGGCGGCGGGAAGCTCCGCCTCCAGCTCCTCCCGGGAGCAGCGCAGAGGATTTCGCTGAATGGACATGGGGACCGGGCGGTTGTTTTCCGCCAGGGCGCGCTCCGCCTCCTCCCTGCCCAGCAGGGAGATATAGGTGTCTACCAGCCACTTTGGATGGCTGTACCGGATGGAGAGGTCCTCCACAGGAGGCAGCATATCCTTTTCACGGCTGAGACTGCGCAGAATGGCGTTGACCAGCCCCGCCGCCCGGGGACGGCGATGGGCTTTGGTCATCTCAACCGCCTGATTGACGGCGGCACTGGGGGGAATCCGATCCATCAGCAGGATCTGACAGGCGCCAATGCGAAGGATATCCAGAATGACCGGCTCCAAACCGCGCGGTCCATTTTTGCAGTAGCGCGCAATGCGAAAATCCAGCAGCATCCGGTTTTGAAGGACTCCGTAGGTCAGGGCTGCGGCCAGCGCCGCCTCCCGCCTGTCCAGATTCCCGCGGCGCAAGGCGCTCTTCAGCGCGCCGTCTGCCCAGGCGTCCGCCTTTCGGCAGACGGTCAAGACCTCCAGAGCCGTTTCCCTGGCATTCTCTGTCATCGGCGGCCTCCCCGGTCACTGCGGTCGGCAAAGAGCAGAAGGAAGCGCAGCAGCTGCACCACGGAGGTCAGCAGCGCCGCCACATAGGTCAGCGCCGCGGCGCTGAGGACCTTTTTGGCCCCCGCCAGTTCTTCGTCATCCAGCAGCTGGGCACCCTCGATTGTCTCAATGGCCCGGTGGGAGGCGTTGTACTCCACCGGCAGCGTCACCAGCTGAAACACCGTGGTGGCGCCGAAGAGGACGATTCCCGCCAGAAACAGCGGCTCAAAGGTCATGATGACCCCCAGGACCAGAAGAGCGATCCCAAACTGGGAGCCGACCTGTGTTATGGGAATCAGGGCGGAGCGGACGCGGATGGGACCGTATCCCACCGCGTACTGCACGGCGTGGCCCGCCTCGTGGGCGGCCACCCCCACCGCGGCGATGGTGGGGCTGTCATAGACCGACCGGGACAGGCGGATGACGTTGGTCCGGGGATCATAATGATCCGTCAGGGTTCCGCCCACCCGCTCGATCCGCACGTCGTAAATCCCGTGCTGACGCAGCACCGCCTCCGCGGCCTGCGCGCCGGTGAGATAGCGGCGGTTGGTGATCCGTGAGTATTTATTGAAATTGGACTTGACTTTTGCCTGGGCGTAAATGGTAACCAGCAGCACCGGCAAAAGCATCATCCAGTAGGTGTAGTCGTAGTAAAACAGCATATAGCCAGTCCTTTCTCAGACGCGAATGGGGTGTCCCAGCAGATAGGCGTCCGCCCCCATCCGCTTGCCCCCCTCGCTCTGGAGCTCCGTGATGACCACGCTCTTTCCGTCTCCGGCGGCAATGGCGATGCCGCGCCTGTCGGCGGCGACCACGGTCCCGGGCCGGGCGGCAGTGGCCTCCCCCACGCTGCCCCGATAGACCTTCACGCGCTTCCCATCCAGCTCCATGTTGGCGCAGGGCCAGGGAATGAGCCCTCTGATCTGATTGACGATGGTCTGCGCCGGTTTGTTCCAATCGATGGGAGACATCTCACGGCTGAGCATAGCGGCATAGGGCGCAACGGCCTCCCCCTGGGGGATGCGCCGCGCGGTGCCCGCAGCCAGGGCGGCCACCGCCTCGCTGAGGGCCTCCGCCCCCAGCAGGGAGAGCCGACGGGTCAGTTCACCGGCGTCCTCCTCCGCTCCGATGGGGGTCCTCTTCACAAGGATGATATCTCCCGCGTCCAGCTCCACCCCCAGGTGCTGCACGGTGACGCCGGTTTCCGTATCCCCCTGGAGGATGGCCCAGTTGATGGGAGCCGCTCCCCGATAGTGGGGCAGGATGCTGCTGTGGACATTGATGGCGGCCACGGTTGGGATCTCCAGCAGGTCCTTGGGCAGGATCTTCCCATAGGCCACCACCACCAGCAGCTCCGGACGCAGGTCCCGCACCTGGCGCAATACCGCCTCGTCCCGGACGGTGGCAGGCTGGAGGATGGTGAGCCCATGCTCCAGGGCCGCCGCCTTCACCGGGGAGGGGATCATCTTCATCCGGCTGCGGGGCTTGTCCGGCTGGGTAAAGACGGCGGCGATCTCATGGCCGTCGGCCACCAGCCGCTCCAGGGAGGGCACGGCGAATTCCGGCGTACCCATAAATACAATTCTCATGCGTTTTCGCCCTCGCTTGCAATTTCCTCCACGTCGTATCCCTGCTCCCGGTAGTAGGCCATCAGCTCCTCGTCGGTGAGAAAATGGTCGATATGCTCCGTGTACAGGTGCCCGTCCAGGTGCTCCAGCTCGTGACAGAAGCAACGGGCGGTGAGATCGTATCCCTCCGCCTCGAACCACGCGCCGTCGCGGTCCTGGGCCCGAACCCGGACAAACTCCGGCCGGGTCACCATGCCGGTCTTTCCCGGGATACTCAGGCACCCCTCAGGCCCGGTCTGCTCCCCCTCGGTGGAGAGAATTTCCGGATTTACCAGCTCCAGAATCTCATCCGCCTCCCCGTCGGCGGATTCCGCGAGGACTACCACCACCCGGCGGAGAATCCCCACCTGCGGCGCCGCCAATCCGGCTCCGTTGGCCTGGATCAGCGTCTCCTTCATGTCGTCCAGCAGCTGGTGAAGCTTTGCGTCAAAATTTGTTACAGGGCGGCACACCTTTGTCAGAATTTCGTCCCCCTGCAGTACAATCTTTCGTATGGCCATATGGTGCCTCCTAATCCAAAGCGTTGCAGTCAATAAACAGGTTCAGACCGCGGTTTTCTTTCTGGTTGTAAAATGCCTTCAAATAGTAGCTCATCAGCTCCCGGGTCTGGTGGGCGTTTTTTCCCACCCACAGCACCCGACAGCGATAGCGGTTGTTCACCTTCAACACAGGCGCCGGAGCCGGTCCCAGGACCTCCACCCCCATGTTGGCGGCGGAGGGATAGGCAAGTCCCCTGCGCATCCCGTCCCGCAGCTTTGCCGCCGCCCGAAGCGCGGCCCCCTCCTCCCCACCGGACACAGTAAGGGTGAAGATATCCGCAAAGGGCGGATAGCGGCGGACGCGCCGCATGCGGATCTCCGACTGGTAAAAGGCGGTGTAGTCCTGCCGGGCGGCGGAGACGATCACGTCGTTGTCCGGGTTGTAGGTCTGGATCACCGCCCGGCCCTCCTTCTCTCCGCGGCCGGCCCGGCCCACCACCTGGGTCAGCAGACTGAAGGTCCGCTCCGCGGCGCGGAAGCTGTCCACATACAGGGAAAGGTCCGCCGCCAGGACGCCCACCAGTGTCACATTTTCAAAGTCCAGCCCCTTGGCCACCATCTGGGTGCCCAGGAGAATCGGAATCTGTTTGTCCCGAAAGGTCTGGAGGATCTTTTCATGTCCGCCGGCGGCGGTGTCCGCGTCCATGCGCAGCACCCCGACGCCGGGAAAGAGCTCCCTGAGCTCCTCCTCCACCTTCTGGGTGCCAAATCCCACGTGCTTCATGATCCCGCCGCAATCGTCGCAGGTTTCCCAGGCCCGCTCCGAGTGGCCGCAGTAGTGACACATGAGCCGCCCGTTGGCGCTGTGGTAGGTCATGGGGACGCTGCACCTGGGACATTCCGGCACGGCGCCGCACTCCCCGCACAACAGCATCCGGCTGTTACCCCGGCGGTTGAGAAAGAGAATGCTCTGCTCCCCGCGCTCTATATTCTGCCGCAATTCCTCATACAATACGCCGCTGACGGCGCCGCTGTTCCCCTGTTTCACTTCCCGGCGCATATCCGCCAGAACGACCCGGGGCAGCGGCCGGTCGTTATAGCGCCTCTGGATGGAGAAGGCGTGGTAGCGCCCGGTCTTGGCGTAATAGGCGGTTTCCACCGTGGGAGTGGCGGACCCCAGAAGCAGCACAGCGTTGTTTTCCGCGCAGAGGAACTTTGCCACATCCCGGGCATGGTAGCGGGGCAGATTTTCCGACTGATAGCTGCTCTCCTGCTCCTCGTCCAGGATCACCATGCCCAGATTTTTCAGAGGGGCAAACACCGCGCTGCGGGTGCCCAGCACCACCTGGACCTCCCCCCGGCGGATGCGCTTCCACTGGTCATAGCGTTCGCTCAGGCACAGGGAGCTGTGGAGCATGGCCACCTTGTCCCCGAAGTAGGCGGAGAACTTCTCCATCATCTGGGGTGTGAGAGCGATCTCCGGCACAAGGACCATGCCGGTTTTCCCGCTCTCGACCACCGACTGCAGCAGACGGATATACACCAGCGTCTTGCCGCTGCCGGTGACCCCATAGAGCAGGGCGCAGGCGGGCTTTCCCGCCCAAAACAGCGCCTCGATCCCCTCGCAGGCGCGCTCCTGCTCCTCGTTCAGGGTGATGGGACTGCCGGTTTCCCGGCCGCTGAGACTGGGGACCCGGTATTGTTCCTCCGCCTCCATCGTGACGATGCCCGCCTTCTGGAGGTTGCGCAGGGTGGCGGTGGAGGCACCGGTGAAATAGCAGATGTCCGTAGACAGGGCGCTGCCGATGGCGGAGAGAAGCTTGACCACCTCATAGCGCAGAGGCGCGGATTTCCGCTTGGCCTCGGCGCTGGCCATGGCCTCCTCCGGCGGGACCGCCAGAGCGACCCGCCGCACCAGCTTATCTCCCAGGCGGCGGCTGGCTGTCGCCTCCGCAGCGACAAGGTCCATGCCAACCAGCTCCCGCAGCGCCGCGGTCACACCCTCGCCGAACTGCGCCTTCAGCGCCTCCAGCTCCGCGCTGCCGCCCGCGGCGGTGACGGCTTCGTACACCGCTCTGGCGCGCTGTCTGCCGGAGAGCTTCGCCGAGGCCGCCTCGTCCGTCCACTGGCCGGTCAGATGATACGTCTCCCGGATGCGGTACCAGAGTCCCGCGGGAAGGATGACCTTCACCGCGTCATAGATGGTGCAGAAGTACCGCTCCCGCAGCCAGAATGCCAGACGCATCTGCCCCTGGTCCATGACTGTTTCGCTGTCCAGAACACAATCCAGCTGCTTGTGCTCCGGCTTTTTCTCCCCGGTATAGGTGCTGAGAATCAGCGCTTCCGAGCGCTTGTTGCCACGACCAAAAGGCACAGTGACGCGAACGCCCGCCTGTGCCTTTTCCGCGAGGGATGGGGGAACGATATAGTCATAGGGCTTGTCAAAGGCATAGGTTGCGGCGGACACCGCCACCCGGGCCAGCAAAACCTGTTCCATTTCATCCCCCCTGCTGCAAGTTTTCTGTTCCGGATCGGGCGCCGGGGCCTCAGGCCTCCTCCTCCCGGATGACGACGTCGGTGGCGTCTACCTTGATTTTGCTGTCCGCCACCTCCTGGATGGCCAGGGTTACCGGCTTTTCATACAGCTCATAGCCCTCCTCCTCAGCCTCGGAGGCGATCTGCCGGGCCCTGCGGGCCACCACATTGACCAGCAGATAGCGATTGGGCACGTTGGCGGTGAGCTTGTTCATAGCGGGATAGAGCATCATAATGGCATACTTCCTTTACAATAAATAAATTACACAAAATCAACGGGGCAGTCTCTTCGCGGTCCGCGGCGTTACAGGCGGCGGACCACCGTATCATAGCGCTCCCTGGCCCGGCAGTGTTCGGCGGTGATGATGGCCTGAATTTCCTCCACCGCCTGGTCCAGGTCGCTGTTGATGACCAGATAGTCGTAGTACCGGGCCAGGAGGATATCCTCCCGGCTGCGCTCCAGGCGCTTGCGGACCTTTTCGGAGTCCTCCGTGCCCCGGCCCACCAGGCGGCGCTCCAACTCCTCCCAGGAGGGCGGGGCGATAAAGATGCGCACCACGTCCGGCCGCTGGCGGTGGACCTGCTCAGCGCCCTGGACCTCGATATCCAGGATCACATCCCGGCCGCTGTCCATGGCCTCGTCCACATATTTCTTCGGCGTCCCGTAGAGATTTCCCACAAACTCCGCGTATTCCAGGAACGCGTTGCGGTCGATCCACTCCAGGAATCGCTCCCGGCTGAGAAAGTGGTAATCCACGCCGTCCATTTCCCCGGGGCGGGGAGAGCGGGTGGTGGCGGAGACGGAGAAATACAGGTCGCTTCGCCGCTCAAAGAGCTTTTTGATAATGGTTCCCTTGCCGACTCCGGAGGGGCCGGCAATGATGAATGTCTTCCCTTTACGCATCCTCTTCCTCCTCCAGTTCTGTGGGCGCCACGCCCAGACGCGGCGCCAGCTTCTCCAGCGGCAGTCCCGACAGGACCACATGGTCGCTGTCCATAATAAGGACCGTCCTGGTTTTGCGGCCAAAGGTGGCGTCAATGAGCATGCTGTGGTCCCGGGCCTCAGACACCATACGCTTGATGGGCGCGGAGTCCGGGCTTACCACGGCGATGAGCCGCTGCGTGGAGATCAGATTGCCGTAGCCGATGTTCACCAGCTTGACGAGGTTTTCTTCTCTATTCAATGTTCTGCACCTGCTCCCGGATCTTCTCCACTTCCGCCTTCAGGTCCACGACCTTCCGGGCGATGGCCACATCGCTGCACTTGGAGCCGATGGTGTTGGCCTCCCGGTTGACCTCCTGAATGAGAAAGTCCAGCTTTCGTCCCACGGGCTCGCCGCCCCGGAGCATCTCCCGCAGCTGGGAGAGATGGCTGCGCAGGCGGACAGTTTCCTCGTCCACGGCCACCTTATCGGCAAAGATGGCGGCCTCGGTTAGGATACGGCCCTCATCAATGGTGGTGCTGCCCAGCACCTCGTGCATCCGGGCGAGCAGCTTTTCCCGATACTCCGCCACCGTCTGGGGAGAGCGCTCCTCCACCGCGGCGGTGAGGGACTCGATGGTGGCGAGCCGGCCCAGGATATCCTCTGCCAGCTTCCCTCCCTCGGTGGCGCGCATGGCATTGTATGCCTCCAGCGCCTGGCCGAGGACCGCGCAGATGTCGGCGCTGACGGCCTCCAGGTCCTCCTCGGCCTTGGTGACGGTCAGCACATCCGGGAAGCGGGCCAGCTCCATAGCGGTGCAGGCCGCTGGGGACACCTGTCCCTCCCCCAGCTGCCGCAGCTGCTGGAACGCACTGAGATAGGCCAGCGCCAGCGCCTCATTGACAGACACCGCCGTACCGGCATCCTCGCCGGAAGCGATGGTGATGAATACATCCACTTTCCCCCGGGACACGGACTTCTGCACCAGGGACTTCACCGCATCCTCGGCAAAAATATACATCCTGGGCATCTTGACCGTGCAGTCCAGATAGCGGTTGTTGACGCTGCGCACCTCCACCGTGATGTCCCGGCCGCCGCGCATTTCCCGGGCCCGGCCGTAGCCCGTCATACTTTTGACCATGATGTCTCCTTCCTAGTATTCCCGCAAGAAAATCAGCACCAGAAGAGCCGCACGCTGCCGCAGCTCAGCACGTTGCACAGACAGTAAGTGCACATCAGCCTGCTGCACATATTGTCGCCGCAGCCGGTGGTAAAGACCTCGTATCCCTCAGGCCGATAGGCGTGTCCGCCGCCGGTTATATGCTCCAGCGCCTGGGCGTATTCCGGGTTGTCCGGCGAGAGCTGGCAGGCGGTTTCATAGTTGCGCCGGGCCTCGTCCATCCACCCGCGCCGCTGGCAGATCACGCCCTTCAAGAAATACCACTCCCCGTTGTGCTCCTGGAGATTGGCCAGCAGGTACTCCGCCATCTGCAGATCCCCACGGGAGATGGCAGCGCGGATCTCCTGAAAACGGGGGCCCGCCTGGGCGCCTGCATAGCCGCCGTAGCCTGCCCCGTAGCCGCTGCCGGCGGAATTTCTCCCCGCCCCATGGCCGCCGCCGCGCATCTTCATGATGGTATCGTAGGCCTCGTTGATCTCCTTCATCTTCTCCTGGGCCAGATCCTCCAGAGGGCTGTCATGGTAGTTGTCCGGATGGTATTTTCGGGCCAACTCCCGATACGCTTTTTTGACCTCCTCATCGGTGGCGGTGCTGGGGACATTGAGTATCTTATACGGGTCGTTCATAGCTGCTCCTTCTGACCGCGGGAACCCCTCCTGCTGCCCGCGGCGTGAAATGTTCCTTCTAAAACCGCATTGCCCACACAGTATAACCCTTCGTATACCGTGGAGCGGATGATGGGACTCCACATGCCGAAATCCCACAGCTCATAGGCCGCGGCCATCTGGCGGATCGAGGCGTCCAGCGTGGACGCCATCGCCTCCCGGGCCGGCGCGGTCAATACGCCGCCCTCCAGAGAAAAGCGCAGGGCGACTGGGTTATAGTTTCCGCTTTCTGCGTCCTCCCGCAGGTCATCCAGCGCGTCTACCAGGTAGATCCAGCGCCCCAGATGGTAGAGGAGCTGCCCGAGAATCCGCCGCTGGATGGGATCGGACAGCTCACCGGCGATACCGGAGAGAAGCGCGGCAAAGGTATCCGCGGGCTCGTCCAATGTGGGGCAGCGGGCGCTTTCCAGCGCGCCAAGGCGCTCCAATTCCCGAACGGTGGCGGCCTCCAGCGCCGGATGGCGCTCCGCCGCCTCCCGATAGGCGCCTGCCAGCACACCGCCGGCAGCCCGGCATCCCAGACCGGAGATGCCGCCGCGGTCTGCCGCGGCGTCCCGCAGCTTCCAGTAAGTCAGGATGACGCCTACATCCGCCGCCAGCTCCAGCGCCTGGTTTGGGTCCGCCGCGGCCCGCCTTTTGATCGGACTTGCGATACACCGCCGCTGCGAGGTTGCAATGGGACCGGACAGCAGCGCGGCCAGAAAGGTGAAGTCGTAATTGAGAGTCATGCGGCACACGGCGCCGCAGCGCTCTCCCAAAGTGTGGCACAGCCCGCAGTAAAGCGCGCGGTAGCTGCGCTCCTCATCCGCCGTCAGCTTGCCGGGGGCCGGCCTTACATATCCGAACATAGGCTACAGCTTCCTTTGGATCGTGAATCGGACGCCCCCCAGGCGCCGGGAGCGGCGGTCGGTGAGGAGAGCCGGGAGACAGCCGGCCGCTGTGGTCAGGAGCGTGATCAGGGCGTGCAGCACCCCGCTCCGGGTCATGGCGCCCAGCGCGTATCCCAGGAAAAAAGCGGCGAAGGGCAGGAGATACACCAGCGCGGCAATGGCGATGATCTGCCGGTTTTCACTGGAAACCTCCACCCGGTCCCCCACCGAGACACCCAAGGGGTCCTCCGCCACAGCCCGGATGGTTCCCGCCTGGGCGCCGCATCCGGCGCAGTTCTCGCAGTCGTGTCCGCAGGCGGTCTGCCGGGCGACGGCGATTCGGACCCGACCGTTTCCCAGAAGCTGCTCTACTGTTGCAGTCTGTGTCATAACGCCCTCCGTCAGCCGCTGATCTGGACGGTGATCTGGTAGGAGCCGATGGCCCCCACGTTTTCTGTCCCGTCCACATACACCGTGGCGGGAACGGTATAGTTGCCGCCGCGGGCGCTGATATCCGTCAGGTCGCCGACGACCCGGATGTTGCTGCTGGTGACAGAGGCCAGCTCCTCCGCCGGTCCCCGGAGCGTTACCTCCAGGGCGTTTGACAGAACCGTTACGGTGCTGCCGCTGGGCTCGTTGACATAGGAGATGCTGGTCGTCTCAAAGACCTGGGTAGTCACCGTGTCCAGGAAAGTGATGGTCACAGTGGCCTCTGTCTCTCCGGAGACGCTGGTGGACCCCGCCGGCACAGGGATGGGAACGGTGAAAGCGGTATCTCCCGTGAGTTTGCTCAGGTCGATCTCCGTCAGGACTACGCTCTCCAGACGCCCGATGCTCCGGCTGTCGCCGGACACCGTGATTGTGTCGGGGTCGATATCCACCCGCACTTCGCTCAAAGTGGAGCCGGGCGCCTCTGTAAACGTGATCTCCAGGGGCAGTTCCCGGATCATCAGAATGGGGACGTTGACCTCCACACTGTCCACGCTGGTGCGGAAGGTGCTGTTTTCAATGACCTCTCCGTTGTAGTCGATGAGCTGGAACTCCGACACCGTGGAGAAGGACTCCGTGGCCCCGCTGATGTCCACAGTGACCAGGGCGTGGCTGATATTGGCCACCGCCAGCTGTTCCCCGGAGACAGTGATGGAGTCCTGGTCAAAGGTCATCTCCCCGACCACATACCCGTCCGCCGGTGTGCCGCTGCGCTCGCCCCGGATGGGGACGGACTTGGTGTAGAGCTCCACCACGTCCACGGTGATGTTATAAGAGCTGGCGTAGGTCACGGTCACACTGGAGGGGTTCACGCTGTCAGGGTAGAAGATGTCCCACTCCAACGGGTAAGAGCCCACACCATTGATACCGCTGAGGTTTACCCGCAGACGGATGTCGCCCTTTCCCCGCTCCAGGTTTTTGATCATGGTGCGGTTGCTGCTGCTCAGCTCCAGGTCCACGGTAATGTCCATGTCGCTGGTGACCAGCAGGCTCCGCTCCATCAGCACATCCTCGCCGATGAAATCCACCGGCACGTTGTTGACCCGCACAGTGCGGGGATCGGTGTCCTGGTTGTCGGCGTAGAGCCAGATCACCAGCGCCACCAGGATAGAGAGGATGATGCGGACGGTTTTCTTGTTCCAGAATTCACTCATGGCGGTCCTCATCCTTCTTCGGTTTCAGAATGTTTCGCATATCCCGCAGCAGCGAGGGCTTCGTCTCCTCCTTGGTGTCATCCTTGGGGAGAAGCTCGTTATTGAGAAGCATCCGCAGTGTCTCTGTGGTGAGGTGACGCTTGAGCATGCCCCCCACCGCCACGGAGATGGAACCGGTTTCCTCGGACACCAGCACCACCACCGCGTCGGAGTTTTCGCTCATGCCGATGCCGGCCCGGTGGCGCATGCCCAGATCCCGGCTCAAATTCACGTTCCGGGACAGGGGGAGCATGCAGCCGGCGCCCAAAACCCGGCCCTCCCGCATAATGAGAGCCCCATCGTGCATGGGCGCCTTGACAAAGAAGATGTTCTTCAGCAGCTCCGGGCTGGGCTCGGCGTCCAGCTTGGTGCCGCTGCGGAGGATCTCATCCAGAGCGTTTTTGCGCTCAAAGACGATCAGCGCCCCGGTGCGGCTCTTGCTCATATCGCCGCAGGCCTCCACCGTCACGGTGATGGCGTGCTCAATGTCGCCCAGCTGCTGCTCCTTGTTGAAGATCTTCAAAAAAGAAAACCGGCTGCCGCCAACCTGCTCCAGGACGCGGCGGATCTCGGGCTGGAAGAGGATGATCAGGGCCAGAACGCCCCATTCCATCAACATATTCAAAATGAAGAACAGCCCTTTGAGTTCAAAGTAGTCGGACAGTCCCAGCGCGATCAGAACAAACAGGACGCCCTTGAAGATCCGCTCCGAGTTTGTGCTGCGGACCAGGCCCAGCAGCCGGTATACCAGATAGGCGATGATGACGATGTCCAGAATGTCTGTCAACTGGATGGTAAACAGATACTGGTTGCACCACGCCGCGATATTCGTCCAAATCTCCATTGCGCGCTCCTTATCGATGCGTATTCACATAGATACTTTATTCTATAATACCTACCGGAAAATTGCAAGGAATAAGGAGGGGCAATTTTACTCTATTTGTAAATTTTTTGTTTCGTGAGCAGGTCCAGGAAGCGCGCCACCTCATCGGCGGTGTTGAAGGCGGATACAGAGAAGCGAACCGTTCCGCTCCGGAGAGTTCCGGCGCTCTGGTGGGCAAAGGGGGCGCAGTGGAAGCCGCCCCGCAGGGCAAAGCCGGCCTCGGCCATTGACTGGCAGAATGTCTCGCAGTCCGTCTCCCGGGGAACCAGGGACAGCACGCCGGCTTGGAGCTGGCTGTCCTCCGTTCCGAAGACCTGAAAGCGGCTCTCACCGGCAAGTCCCTGGCGCAGCTGCTCCTTCAGCTGCCGGCTGTGCCGGCCGATGGCCTCCGCGCCGGCGCGGCGGACAAAACGGACCCCCTTCAGAAGTCCGGCAATGCCCGGCATATTGTGGGTGCCGGCCTCCATGCGGTCCGGGAGGAAATCCGGCATGGACTGCTCCTTGGAATTGCTCCCGGTGCCGCCGAAAAGCAGAGGCTTTCCCTCTCTTCCGCAGAGCAGAACACCGGTGCCCTGGGGGCCATAGAGCCCCTTGTGCCCCGGCATGGCGATGAAATCCGCCCCCAGCTCCCCCATGTGGATGGGAATGGACCCGGCGGATTGGGAGGCGTCCACAATCAGCGGGACGCCCCGGTCCCGGCAGATCCGGGCGATTGCCCGGATGGGCAGAATATAGCCGAACACATTGGAGACATGGGTGCAGATCACCGCGTCTGTCCCGGCCGTCACCAGCGCTTCAAAGCCCCGCAGCATGGCCTGCTGGTCAAACAGCGGGGTATTGACCACATGGATCTGCAGCTCCGGAATGGCGTGGAGGGGCCGGGTGACGGCGTTGTGCTCATAGCCGGAGATCACCACCCGGCCCCCTGGCGGCACCAGGGAGTGGATGGCGAGATTCAGCGCGTGCGTGGCGTTGCAGGTAAAGACCACGTTTTCCGGGCCCTCCACGCCGAAGAGGGCCCCCACCTCTTCCCGGCAGGCATACAGGATCTCGGCCGCCAGGGCGGCGCTCTGGTAGTTGCCCCGCCCCGGGGAGCTCATGGTTTCCATGGCCCGGAGCACCGCCTGCCGGACGGCGAGGGGCTTTTGAAAGGTGGTGGCGGCCGCGTCGAAATAGATCATACGGCTGCCACCTTTACCGGGTTGATCTGATTGGCGCGCAGGATGCCCGCGGCCCGGTCCAGCTGCTCGGAGCGGACCCGGACGGCGTAGCTGCATCCCCGCTCCGTCAGTCCCGCAGGCGAACGAAACACCTGGTTGGTGATCCCATAGGAGGTCAACAGACGCCCGGCCCGCTGGGCCTGGGTCACCGACCGGCAGACAATGAGATAATGATTCAAGAGAATACTCCCCCTCTCAGCGTATCATATGAGAGGGAACGGGGAGACGTACCGAGCCGATACGCCTCCCCGCGAAAACGTTGTTCAGTTGTCCCGCTCCAGCAGACACACGGCGTGGGCGGCGATCCCCTCCCCTGCGCCGGTAAAGCCCAGATGCTCCTCCGTGGTGGCCTTTACATTGATCTGCTCTGCCGGAATCTCCAGGTCCCCGGCGATCCGCCCGCGCATCTCCTGGATGTAGGGCGAGAGCTTCGGCGCCTGGGCAATGAGGGTGGCGTCCACGTTGACCACCCGCCACCCGTCCCGGCGCAGCAGCGCCGCCACCGTCCGCAGCAGCTCCCGGCTGTCCGCCCCGGCATACTGGGGATCGCTGTCCGGGAACTGACGGCCGATGTCCGGCAGAGCCGCCGCCCCCAGCAGGGCATCCATCACCGCGTGGAGCAGGACATCCGCGTCCGAATGCCCCAGAAGCCCCCGCTCCCAGGGGATCTCCACGCCGCCGAGGATCAGCCTGCGCCCCTGCGTCAGGCGGTGGACGTCATATCCGTGACCAATCCGAAGTCCGGTCATGTGCTCCCTCCCCGGCTGTCCCAGATCGCCTCGGCCAGCACCAGATCGATGGGAGTCGTGATTTTCAAATTTTCGTAGGACCCCTCGGTTAAGGAAACCTCCTTGCCGAGCCGCTCCACAGCGGAGCAGTCGTCCGTAATGGCGGCGCCGCTCTCTCTGGCGGCCTGGAGCGCCGAACAGAGCAGATCCCGATCGAACACCTGGGGCGTTTGAACGGCAAAAAGCGTGGAGCGATCCGGTGTGTGCCGCACCACGCCGCCGGCAGCCACCTTGACGGTATCTTTCACCGGCACCGCCGGGGCCGCCGCATAGGCCTCCCGCGCCCGGCGGATCACCGCGTCGATGAGCTCCACTGTCACCAGAGGCCGGGCACCGTCGTGGACGGCAATCAGCTCCGCCCGCTCGTCACACTCAGCCAGGCCGGCCAGCACCGAGTCCAGGCGCGTCTCTCCGCCCCGGACCACTTTGACCGGTTTGCCGGTCACATATGCCCGGCAGATATCCGCCACCGTCAGCAGTTCCTCCTCCCGGGCGGCCACCACGATCTCGCCAATCAACTCCGACTGGGCCAGGGCCGCCACAGTCCGCCCCAGGACCGGCCCGCCGCCCAGGGATGCCAACAGCTTATTCTCCCCCTCCATTCTGCTGGAGGCGCCGGCGGCCGGAACCACGGCGCTGCAAAAAGGCGTCTGTGTCCCCCGCCTGCCCAGCAGCTTACCCAAAAATCCAAACATCTATGCTCCTTCACTCATCAAAGAGGCGTTCAGCCGCCCCTCAATATCGCCATACGGCACATTTTTGGACAGGACGATCTCAGAAATAAAGATCTGCTTGGCGCTGTGCAGCATCTTTCGCTCACCGGTGGAGAGCCCCCGCTGGGAATCCCGGAGCATCAGGCATTTGATGACCCGGGCCACCTCGTAGAGATCGCCGCTCTTGAGCCGCTCCAGGTTTTCCCGATAACGGCGGTTCCAATTGCTGGTTACATTGATCTGCAGGGCAGAGAGAGAATCGATCACCTGATCGGCGAAAGCGGGCTCCACCACAGCCCGAAGGCCCACCGCTTCGCTGTTTGCCGTGGGGATTTTCAGCACCAGTCCGTTCACAGGCATCCGGAAGACATAGTATGCCTGGGTCTTCCCGTTGATGCGCTCATCGACGATGCTGTCAATGACGCCGGCTCCGTGCATGGGATGCACGACCTTATCCCCTATCTGAAACATATTCCCTCCTATTCCCTGTTCATACCCATTGACTGCGCAGTCAATCTCTTATAACAATTAGTATAGACCTATTTTGCAATAAGTTCAAGGAAATATCGGAATATTTTACTGAAATTTTTCTAAAATTCTCCCGTTTTCAGAAAACAGAGCGCCGCAAACGTTCCCGGGAACCTTTCCCGGCGCGGAATACTATTGCATCCGGTAATGCCGCCAGCATTCCGCCAAAGCGAAAGAAAGCAGCAGGTGACGACAGCCACCTGCTGCTTTGCTGGAAGCGAATTACTCAGCGTCCTCGCTCTCCGCGTCCTCCTGGGTGGCGGGAGCCTGGCCCAGCAGCGCCCGGATGGACAGGGAGATACGCTTCTTCTCCTCGTCGACCTCGATGATCTTGGCCTCCACCATCTCGCCCTCGCGCAGGCAGTCGGCGGGGCTGTCGATGCGGCGGTCGGCGATCTGGGAGATGTGGACCAGACCGTCCACGCCGGGGACGACCTCGGCAAAGGCGCCGAAGGACATCAGCTTGACGATCTTCACCTGGGCCACATCGCCCACCTTGTAGGTTTCCATGAACTTCTCCCAGGGATTGGTGGAGCGGTCCTTGACGCCCAGGGAGATCTTCTTCTTCTCCTTGTCAAAGGAGATGACGTACACATCCAGGGTGTCGCCCACCTTCACCAGCTCGGAGGGATGCTTGATCCGGCTCCAGGACAGGTCGGAGATATGTACCATCCCGTCCACACCGCCGATATCCACAAACACACCGTAGCTGGTCATGCTCTTGACCGTGCCGGTGTAGTGCTTGCCCTCCTCGATGCCGTCCCACACGGCGGCGGCAGCGGCGGCCCGGGCCTCCTGCTGCACGGCGCGGATGGAACCCACCACGCGGCGGCGTGCGCGGTTGACCTCGGTGATGCGCAGCTGAACCTTCTGCTTGAGGAGCTGATTGAGATCAGCCTCCCGGGGCAGGCCGGACTGGGAAGCGGGGACAAACACCCGCACGCCCTTGATATACACCACGACGCCGCCCTTGTTGACCTCGGAGACAGTGCCCTCCATCACGGTCTTGCTCTCCACGGCCTCCTCCAGGACCTCCCAGATCTTGTTGGCCTCCAGGCGCTTCTTGGAGAGGGTGGCGTAGCCGTCCACATCGTTGACGCGGACCACGAACAGCTCCACCTCGTCGCCGATCTTCACCACATCGGTGGGCTTGAGCGTCGGATCGTCGGTCAGCTGATCCAGGGGGATATAGCCGGTCTGCTTGCAGCCCAGGTCCACATGGACTTCCGTGGGGGTGATATCGATGACCACACCGGTTACCTTGTCTCCTGTATGCAAAGTATTGGTATACTGTTCAACCATTTCCGCAAAGTTTTCGCCGCTCTCCACGTTCTCCGCCTTTTCGCCGCTTTCCACGGCCCCGTTCAGGATTTTTTCTTCACTCATCGTCT